>CANGAW010000007.1 GCA_947451925.1 Burkholderiales bacterium
AATCGAATGTCCGGCACTCATCAGCACATGGCCGCGGTGCTGCAGCAGGGCGTTCATGGGCACCACAAAGTAACCCGACAAGGCGCCCACCAGAATCAGCAGCGGATACGCGACCCAGACCGAATGCGCCAGCGTCATCAGCAGTACCACCAGGCCCATCGCCACGCCCAGAGGCATCACGCTGAGTGATTTTTTGAGTGGAATGGTGCGGGCCGCAGCCATTGCGCCAAAGGCCACGCCAAGGGCAACGACGCCTTGCAAAATGGCGGCTTTGTCCAGCGGCAGCTGCAAGGCTTTTTCTGCCCATTTCAGCACAATAAATTGCAGCGTCGCGCCTGCGCCCCAGAACAGTGAAGTCACGCCTAGTGAAATTTGCCCCAGCCTGTCGCGCCAGAGCCGGATGAAGCAGTGCGAAAAATCCAGCACCAGACGTAGCGGTTTGTGTTCCTGATGCGGATAATGTGCGCCGGTATCGAGAATTTTCAGATTGAACAAGGCAGCCAAACCATAGCTGAGCATCACCACGCTCAGTGCCACTTCAATCGGTGCATTGACCTGAAATGAAGCCAGCGGCGCCATCCAGTCCGGCAGGCTCTGCGCAAATTGCTGGCTGACCAGTGCGCCGCCAAGTACGGTGCCGAAAATGATAGACAGTACGGTCAGGCCTTCGATCCAGCCATTGGCCGCCACCAGTTTCTCAGCCGGCAGCAGCTCGGTCAGAATGCCGTATTTCGCAGGTGAATAGGCCGCTGCACCAAAGCCGACCACGGCATAGGCCAGCAGAGGGTGGACGTTGAAGAACATCATCAGGCAGCCGCAAACCTTCAGCAGATTGGTGATGAACATCACCCGGCCCTTGGGAAAGGCGTCAGCAAAAGCACCGACAAAAGGCGCCAACACGACATAGGACAGCACAAAGAACAGCTTGAGCATAGGCGTCATCCACGCCGGTGACTGCGTTGACGCAAGCAAGGCAATAGAGACGATCAGCAGGGCGTTATCGGCGAGGGAAGAAAAAAACTGCGCCGCGATAATAGTGTAGAAGCCGCGATTCATGTAGGAGGCAAGGCGATGGCAGAAGCGATCAACTTTATACCATGAAAGCCAGTTTCACCCCGAAAATGGCGCGGGCAGCGTGCCCGCCTCCGGTAAAATAGAGGCTTGTTGGGTTGACCTTCGTTTGCTGTAATCACTCCCTATTTTCAATGCCCAGACCGCTCGTAGCCATCACCGACATCACCGCGATGCAATCCAACCTGGCTGTTGCCAGAGCCGCCGCGCCGCTGGCAAAAGTCTGGGCGGTCGTCAAAGCCGATGCTTATGGTCATGGCATTACGGCGGCATTACGCGGCTTTTCCGGGGCAGATGGCCTGTCGCTGATTGAATGGGAAGTGGCCGCGCGCCTGCGCGAACTCGGCTGGATCAAACCGATTCTGATGCTAGAAGGCCCGTTTGAGGCCACAGATCTGCTGCTGGCCGATCAGCACCGCCTGCAAATCGTCATTCACCACCAAGCGCAGCTGGCCATGCTGGAGTCGGCCAAATTGTCTTCGCAGCTGGACGTCCATCTTAAAATCAACACCGGCATGAACCGGCTGGGCTTTGCGCCCGAATCCGTTACTGCCGTCTTTCAGCAGCTGAGGCGTATGCCTGCGGTGCGCTCGATTGCCTTCCTGACCCATTTTGCCAATGCAGAGCAAGCCGATGCCGCGTTAAATGCGCCTGGCCAGTTCGCCCGTTTTCTCAACGCCATTAACGGCTTGCCAGGGCAGATCAGCGTGGCCAACTCGGCGGCCACCTTATTGCAACGACAGCTCGACGCCGACTGGATCAGGCCGGGTGTGATGCTGTATGGCGGCTCGCCCGGTGGCGCCAGTGCGGCCTCGTTTGGACTGCGGCCGGCGATGACTTTGCAAAGCAAAGTGATTGCCGACCACACGATAGCTGCGGGTGAGTTGGTAGGTTATGGCAGCCTGTTCAAGGCGGAGCAAAGCATGCGTATTGGCGTGGTTGCCTGCGGCTATGCCGATGGTTACCCGCGTTCGGCGCCAGGCGGCACGCCGGTTCTGGTAGATGGCGTTCGCACCCGCGTTATTGGCCGCGTATCCATGGACATGCTGACGGTCGACCTGACACCGATACCTGAGGCCGCCGTTGGCAGTGTCGTCACCTTGTGGGGTGAAGGCTTGCCGATTGATCAAGTGGCAAGCTATGCCGGCACCATCGGTTATGAATTAATGTGTGCGGTAGCGCCACGCGTACAAAGACAGATTGTTGACTAATTAATGGCCAAAGCAAAAACCAATTACACCTGTACCGAATGCGGCGGTGTTTCCAATAAATGGGCCGGCCAGTGTCCGGCCTGTAACCAGTGGAACACCTTGGTCGAAACCATTGTCGAGACCGCAGGCAACCGCTATTCCGCACAACCGCAAGGCCTGGCGCAAGGCTCCCCGGTAATGACGCTGGCCGATATCGAAGCCGTTGATGTGCCCCGCTTTGGCACCGGCATAGAAGAATTCGACCGGGTGCTGGGCGGCGGTCTGGTACCGGGTGGTGTGGTGCTGATTGGCGGCGACCCCGGTATTGGCAAATCCACCTTGCTGTTGCAGGCACTGGCCAATTTGTCGAAGCTGAAAAAAGTCTTGTACGTCAGTGGCGAAGAATCCGGCGCGCAGATTGCGTTGCGTGCCCGCCGTCTGGCCGTCGACGCGGCCGGCCTGCAGTTACAGGCTGAAATTCAACTCGAAAAAATTCTCACCACACTGGCCAACATCCAGCCGCAGGTTGCGGTTATTGATTCGATCCAGACGGTTTATTCTGACGCGCTGAGTTCAGCACCGGGCTCGGTTGCGCAGGTGCGTGAATGCGCGGCGCAATTGACCCGAGTGGCCAAACAAACCGGCATCACCATCATCATGGTCGGTCATGTGACCAAGGAAGGCGCACTGGCCGGCCCGCGTGTGCTGGAACATATCGTTGACACGGTGCTGTATTTCGAAGGCGATACGCATTCCAGTTTCCGGCTGGTGCGCGCTTTCAAAAACCGTTTCGGTGCCGTCAATGAACTGGGCGTGTTTGCCATGACCGAAAAGGGATTGAAGGGCGTATCCAATCCTTCGGCCTTGTTTTTGTCGCAGCATGACACGCAAGTGCCCGGCTCCTGCGTGATGGTCACACAAGAAGGCAGCCGCCCTTTGCTGGTCGAAATACAGGCGCTGGTTGATGCGTCGCATGTGCCGAATGCGCGGCGCTTGTCGGTGGGGCTGGAGCAAAACCGGCTGGCGATGCTGCTGGCCGTCTTGCACCGCCATGCCGGCGTAGCCGCCTTTGATCAGGACGTATTTATTAATGCCGTGGGCGGCGTCAAAATTACTGAGCCGGCGGCTGACTTGCCGGTGCTGCTGGCGATACATTCTTCGATGCGCAGCAAGCCTCTGCCGCGCGGCCTGGTGGCCTTTGGTGAAGTCGGTCTGGCCGGTGAAATCCGTCCGGCACCGCGCGGGCAGGAACGTTTGCGTGAAGCGGCCAAGCTGGGGTTTTCGATTGCGCTGATACCGAAGGCGAATTTGCCCAAGCAAAAAATCGAAGGCCTGCAGGTCATCGGTGTCGAGCGAATTGATGAGGCAATGAACAAGCTGCGAGAGTTGCAGTAAGGTTTGAACGTTCAATCAATTTATTGGGTGATTGGCGAAAGTCGCTGGATCCCGATTGATCGTCTGCTAGCCCCGTAAATGTCGTCCCGGCGTAGGCCGGGACCCAGTGATTTTCGTAGTTCTCCCGCCCCCCCTCAAGGCATGACGCTGAGTCATCAGCCATCACAATCCCATCCCGCAGCGACGCCTAAAAAACAACGAGTACTTTTCTGCCATAAATTTTTAGAAAATATTTAGGCGATTCTCGCTAATCTGGCATTGTCATCTTCAACATTTGGGAGACTGCCATGGATGTCGTATTTATCGCCGGGATAGTGCTGTTACTGATTTTATGCGAACGGCTGGCCACAGCCTGCGAAAAACTGGGAGGTCGGCTATGAACACCTTCTATTTGCTGGGTGCCTTTGTAGCTTCAGGTCTGCTGATCTATCTGTTAATTGCATTGCTCAAAGCGGAGGACTTGTGATGACTACGCAATCCTGGATTCTGCTTCTGGCTTTTCTGCTGGTCTTGCTGCTGCTGACTTATCCGTTCGGATTCTATCTTGCCAAGGTCGCCGACACCGTCCCTCTACGTGGACTGGGCTGGCTTTTCCGTTTTGAAAAACTGCTCTACCGGATATCTGGCGTCAGTCCCGAAAATGGCATGCACTGGAAAACCTATGCCATGGCACTGCTGGTGTTCAATGCACTGGGTGTTCTCGTGGTGTATGCCATACAGCGCCTGCAAGCCTGGTTGCCTTTGAACCCGCAAGCCTTGCCCAACATTTCCGCTGACTCGGCGTTTAATACTGCCGTGAGTTTTGTCAGTAACACCAACTGGCAGGGCTATGCCGGTGAAGCGAGCATGAGTTATTTAACGCAAATGCTGGCACTGACCGGGCAAAACTTTTTCTCTGCCGCCACCGGCATGGCTGTCGCCTTTGCGTTGATACGTGGTTTTACGTCGCGCTCCGCGCAAACCATTGGCAACTTCTGGGTCGATATCACCCGCTGCACGCTGTATGTACTGCTGCCGGTCTCCACACTGTTTGCGGTATTCCTGATGAGTCAGGGCGTGATCCAGAATTTATCGGCCTACAAAGAAGTCAAGCTACTCGACGCTTACACCTACCAGCAAGCCAAAACCGATGCTGATGGCAAGCCGCTGCAAGATGCAAAAGGCAGCCCCGTGATGGAAACGCTGCAAGCAAAAACACAAACGCTCGCCATGGGCCCGGTTGCGTCACAAGAGGCGATCAAAATGCTGGGCACGAATGGTGGCGGGTTTTTCAATGCCAATTCGGCGCACCCCTATGAAAACCCGACGCCCTTATCGAATTTTGTGCAGTTGCTGTCTATCTTCCTGATTCCCGCTGCGCTCTGCTTTACGTTCGGGCGTATGGTGGGAGACATGCGACAGGGCTGGGCCGTGCTTGGCGCGATGACGATCATTTTCGTGCTCATGACCGTGCTGGTGATGCAGGCCGAGCAGCAAGCGCATCCGGCTTTGCAAGCGCTGGCGGTAGACCAGAGCGCCAGCCTGCTGCAGGCCGGCGGCAATATGGAAGGCAAGGAAACCCGTTTCGGTATCAGTGCCTCGGCGCTGTTTGCCGCCATCACCACCGCGGCCTCCTGCGGTGCAGTCAATGCCATGCATGATTCCTTCATGCCGCTGGGCGGCGCGGTGCCACTGCTGCTCATACAGTTTGGTGAAGTTATCTTTGGCGGCGTCGGCTCGGGTCTGTACGGCATGCTGATGTTTGCCATTCTCGCCGTCTTCATTGCTGGTCTGATGATAGGTCGCACCCCTGAATACCTGGGCAAGAAAATTCAGGCCTATGAAATGAAGATGACCTCGATCGCCATTCTGGTGACACCGGCGCTGGTACTGACCGGCACTGCCATAACTCTCATGTCAAGTGCAGGTATCGCTGGCATTGCCAACCCCGGCGCGCATGGTTTTTCTGAAATCCTGTATGCGTTCTCGTCAGCGGCCAATAACAATGGCAGTGCCTTTGCAGGACTGTCAGCCAACACGCCGTTCTACAACAGCTTGCTGGCCATAGCCATGTGGTTTGGCCGCTTCGCGTTAATCGTACCAATACTGGCTGTGGCCGGTTCGCTAGCAGCAAAAAAACGCCTGACTGTGAACGCCGGCACGATGCCGACTCATGGGCCTATGTTCGTCGCTCTGCTGATTGGCACCGTGGTCTTGATAGGCGTGCTGAATTATGTGCCTGCACTAGCGCTCGGTCCTGTTGTCGAGCATCTGCAATTATTTGCAGCACCCTCAGTCCGTTAAATGGGAGGCGCCATGTCTGCTCAAGTCAATAAAATTAAAAGTTCAACAGCCACAACCGGTGGCCGCTTCAAACTGTTCGAACCTGATCTGCTCATTGCAGCCATTGGGGACGCCTTTAAAAAACTGCATCCGCGCCATCAATACCGCAATCCGGTAATGTTCGTCGTTTTCATTGGCGCCATTCTGACCTCGCTGCTGTTCATGCAAGCTGTGTCGGGTAGCGGTGAGACCAGCGCCGGATTCATTCTGACTATTGCAGTCTGGCTTTGGTTCACTGTGCTGTTTGCCAATTTTGCCGAGGCACTGGCCGAAGGTCGCAGTAAAGCCCAGTCGGCTTATCTGCGCTCGCTGAAACGGACCGTGCTAGCCAAGCAACTGAAGGCAGCGCATTACGGTAGCGAAGTAATGGTCACTGCCGGTAATTTACTGCGCAAGGGTGACGTGGTGTTGGTCGAAGCCGGTGACATCATTCCGGTTGACGGCGAAGTGATAGAAGGTGTCGCTTCGGTTGACGAGAGCGCCATCACGGGGGAATCGGCGCCGGTGATTCGCGAGTCAGGTGGTGATTTTTCTGCCGTCACCGGCGGAACGCGACTGTTGTCGGATTGGCTGGTCGTGCGCATCACCACCAATCCGGGCGAAGCCTTCATTGATCGCATGATCGCGATGGTGGAAAATGCCACCCGCCAAAAAACGCCAAACGAAATTGCCCTCACCATTTTGCTGGTGGCGCTGACCATCATTTTCCTGTTGGTGACGGTTACGCTGCTACCTTTTTCCCTGTATGGCGTTCAGGCTGCGCAAGCAGGTACGCCGATTACGATCACGGTGCTGATTGCCTTGCTGGTGTGCCTGATACCGACCACCATCGGTGGCTTGTTGTCAGCAATCGGTGTGGCCGGCATGAGTCGCATGATGCAGGCCAACGTCATTGCCACTTCGGGTCGCGCCGTTGAAGCCGCCGGCGATGTCGATGTGTTGTTGCTGGATAAAACCGGCACCATCACGCTGGGCAACCGGCAGGCTGCAAACTTCATTGCCGCGGCTGGCTATACGGAGCAGCAATTGGCCGACGTGGCGCAATTGGCCTCACTGGCAGATGAAACGCCGGAAGGACGCAGCATTGTGATTCTAGCCAAGCAGCGTTTCAATATGCGCGAGCGCGATATCGCGGTCATGAATGCGAACTTCATCCATTTCAGCGCCCATACCCGCATGAGCGGCGTCGATTATGAGCAGCATGTGGTACGCAAAGGCGCGGCCGACGCCATAAAAAAACATGTCGAGTCTTTGGGCAAGATCTTTCCGCACGACGTTGCTATGGCTGTGGATGAAGTCGCTCGGCGCGGCAGCACGCCGCTGGTAGTGGCCGACAACGGCAATGTGATCGGCACCATCGAGTTGAAGGACATCGTCAAGGGTGGCATCAAAGAGCGTTTCGCCGAACTGCGCCGCATGGGCATCAAGACGGTCATGATCACGGGCGATAACAGGATCACGGCTGCCGCCATTGCGGCTGAAGCGGGGGTCGATGATTTTCTGGCCGAGGCCACACCGGAACAAAAACTGCATCTGATCCGCAGCTACCAGACCGGCGGCAGTCTGGTTGCCATGACCGGCGACGGCACCAATGATGCGCCGGCACTGGCGCAGGCCGATGTGGCCGTGGCCATGAACTCGGGCACACAGGCAGCCAAGGAAGCCGGCAACATGGTGGATCTGGATTCGAACCCGACCAAGTTGCTGGAGATTGTTGAAATCGGCAAGCAGATGTTAATGACGCGCGGCTCGTTAACGACCTTCTCAATTGCCAACGATATTGCCAAGTACTTCGCCATCATTCCGGCAGCCTTCGTCACCACTTATCCGCAATTAAGAGCGCTGGACATCATGCACCTGAGCAGCCCGTCTTCCGCCATTATTTCGGCCGTGATTTTCAATGCACTGATCATCATCGCCCTGATCCCGCTGGCACTGAAAGGTGTGAAATACAGGGCGGTTGGTGCCGCCAAACTTTTGCAGCGCAATCTGCTGATCTACGGCGTGGGCGGCATCATGTTGCCATTCGCCGGCATCAAACTGATCGACATGCTGCTGTCCGTCCTTCATCTCGTCTAGGAGACCTATCATGCGCAGTCAATTTCTTACCGCCTTACGCCTCTTTTTCCTGCTCTCAATGGTATGCGGCGTGTTCTATCCGCTGGCACTGACCGGTATAGCGCAGCTGGCATTTCCGCTGGAAGCCAACGGTAGTTTGATACAGAGCCATGGACAGGTGATTGGATCGAGCCTGATCGGGCAGTCATTTACTTCGCCGGCATATTTTTGGAGCCGGCCATCAGCGACTATGCCTATGGCCAATAATGGCGCAGCGTCAGGCGGCTCTAACCTGGCGCCCTCGAACCCGGCACTGATTGATGGCATCAAACAGCGAATCGCTGCCCTGAAAACAGCAGACCCTGACAATACGGCAGCGATTCCCGTTGATCTGGTGACGGCCTCGGCCAGCGGACTGGATCCGGATATCAGTCTGGCGGCGGCGTATTACCAGGCCGCGCGCATTGCCCGCGAACGTGCGCTGCCACTGGCTCAGGTGCGTGCTTTGATAAGCCATCATGCACAGCAAAAAACGCTGGGCTTACTGGGTGAAGCACGTGTCAATGTGCTGGCGTTGAATCTGGCGCTGGCAACTATGCCAAAATAAGCCATGTCCTCCAGCGTACCGACCGTAGCTGCTGCACCTGTTCGCCCCGACCCGGACGCCTTGCTGGCGCAAGTCATGCAGCAAGAGCGGCGTGCGCTGCGCGGCAAATTGCGGATTTATTTTGGCGCCTCGGCCGGGGTTGGCAAGACCTATTCGATGCTGGTCAATGCCTGCAAGTTAAAAGCTGAAGGACAAGACGTGGTGGCCGGCATCGTCGAGACGCATGGCCGCAGCGAAACCGCTGCCATGTTGGGCGCACTGGAAATTTTGCCGCTGAAGGTGCTCGACTATCGCGGCAGTCACCTCAAGGAATTTGATCTTAATGCAGCACTGGCGCGCCGGCCGGCGCTGATCTTGGTCGATGAGCTGGCCCACTCGAATCTGCCCGGTTCGCGTCACCCCAAGCGTTGGCAAGATGTTGAGGAATTACTCAACGCCGGCATCAATGTCTTCACCACCGTCAATGTCCAGCATCTGGAAAGTCTTAATGATGTAGTCGGTGGCATTACGGGTATCAGGGTCACCGAAACCCTGCCCGATAGCGTCTTTGACAGTGCCGATGAAGTAGTGCTGGTTGATTTGCCGGCTGATGAGCTGCTGGCGCGCCTGGCCGCCGGCAAGGTGTATCAACCACACCAAGCAAAACGGGCAGTCCAACATTTTTTCCGCAAGGGGAATCTGATTGCCCTGCGTGAACTGGCCCTGCGTCGCACCGCCGAGCGCATAGAAAACGATGTTCAGGCCTACCGCAGCGAGCAAGCCATTGACGCTGTCTGGAAGACTGACCCTGCACTGCTGGTGGCCGTTGGCTCGCGTGCAGGTTCGGAACATGTGATTCGCAGTGCGGCCCGGCTGGCCAATCAACTCAACGCGGAATGGCATGCGGTCTATATCGAAACACCAAAGTTGCAGCGCTTGCCGCCGGCTCAGCGTGAATACATCCTGAAAATGCTGAAGATGGCGCAAGACCTGGGTGCCAAAACAGCGGTGCTGGCAGGGCAGGATATTGCTGCCAGCATTGTTCATTACGCGCGCCAGCATAACCTCTCCAAAATCCTGTTTGGCCGCGGCAATCATAATTGGACGGGCAAGCCTCGACTGGGCGCACAACTTGATGCGCTGGCCCCCGATATTGATCTGACAGAAGTCGGTCGTGCGCCTCTCAATGAAGCAAGTGCGGTCATGAGTTCGTCTTTGGCTGACAAGCAAACTAATGCCCAGCACAAGCAGCGCTATTGGCATTTGCTCATCGGTGCCGCCGCGAGTTTGCTGACTGCACTGATAGCCATGCCACTGTTGCCCTTCTTCGATCTGGCCAACATCGTCATGCTGTTCTTGCTGACCGTGGTGCTGGTGGCCGTTCAATACGGACGCGGCCCTTCAGTGGTTGCCACCATCGTTGGTGTGGCCTCGTTTGATTTTTTCTTTGTTACCCCGCGCTTTTCGCTTGCCTTCAGTGATGTGCAATATGTGATGACTTTTTCGGTCATGCTGACGATAGGTTTAATTACTGCGCATCTGACTTCGGGTCTGCGCTATCAGGCTCGGGTTGCCAGTCATCGCGAATCACGTGCGCGAGCCTTGTATGAATTTGCGCGCTCCCTCTCTGGCGTTTTGCAGACTGAGCAGATTTTCGAGACTACCCGGCTGTATGTGCAACGCACCTTCGGTGCCAATGCCACATTGTTATTGCCAGATGAAACCGGGCACTTGCAACTTCCCGCGCAAGCACAAGAGGGAGCTGCCGCACCCCTTGATGCTGGCATCGCGCAGTGGGCCTTCGACCACGCCAGTCCGGCCGGAATGGGGACAGACACGCTGCCAGGCAGCGTTTATTTTTATTTACCGCTGGTGGCGCCGATGCGAACCCGGGGCGTACTGGTATTAAAACCGGACAATCGCCGCTGGAGCCTGATACCAGAGCAACGCCAGCAGCTCGACACCTTTGCCACGCTGGCGGCCATTGCACTGGAGCGTGTGCATTATATTGAAGTGGCACAAGCGGCCATGCTCAGCGTCGAGTCCGAACACTTGCGCAATTCGCTGCTGGCAGCCTTGTCGCATGATTTGCGTACGCCGCTGACCTCCATTATGGGCCTGGCCGAATCGCTGGCACTTTCAACCTCGCCACTTTCTGCCAAGGACCGGGAATTCGCCACGGCGCTGCATGAAGAGTCGCAGCGCATGAACAATCTGGTGAGCAATCTGCTGGATATGGCGCGCATGCAAAGCGGCACAGTCAAACTGAATTTGCAGTGGCATTCACTCGAAGGCATCGTCGGCAGCGCCTTGCGTGCCAGTGCCTCCATGCTCAGACAACACGTGATTTTGACCAGTCTGGCGGCGGACTTGCCGTTGATACGGGTCGATGCCATTCTGATCGAACGCGTGCTGTCTAACCTGTTGGAAAATGCGGCCAAATACACGCCGGCCGGCAGCGTCATTACTGTCAGTGCGGCCGTCGGCGATAGCGACCTGATTGTCACAATCAGCGATAACGGCCCCGGACTGCCAAGCGGCAAAGAAGCCAGCCTGTTTGAAAAGTTTACCCGCGGTCAGAGCGAATCTGTTACGCCCGGAGTTGGCTTAGGACTGGCAATTTGCCGTGCCATCGTCGATGCACACGGCGGCAGCATACGTGCAGAAAATCTGGCAACAGGCGGTGCTGCCTTTATTTTTTCCCTGCCATTAGGAACGCCACCAACGCTGTCTGACATGGAATCTGATGAAGGAAAAACCCATGAGTGAACCAGCCTATGTCGCCTTGCTGATTGAAGATGAGCAGAAAATTCGCCACTTTGTTCGCAATGCGCTGGAGTCCGAAGGCTGGCATGTTTTTGAAGCCGACACCCTGCAGCGTGGCTTGATTGAGTCCAAGCAGCGCAGGCCTGATCTGATCATTCTGGACCTGGGCCTGCCGGATGGTAATGGCGTTGACTTTATCCGGCACACACGCAGTTGGTCGGCCATTCCCATCGTTGTATTGTCTGCGCGGGTTGAAGAAACTGACAAGATTGAAGCGCTGGATGTGGGCGCCGATGATTACCTGATCAAACCTTTCGGGGTAGGAGAATTGCTTGCACGAGTACGTGCGGCCTTGCGAAGGCAACGCCATGCGGCTGGTGATCTTGATGGGATCACAGAATTTGGTGATGTGAAGGTCGACTTGAATAGGCGGCTGGTGACGAAAGCGGATCAGCCTGTTCATCTGACACCAACCGAATTTCGGCTCCTTAGTACGCTGATTGCGAACGCAGGACGGGTCGTCAGCATTCCACAGCTCTTGCTCAAAGTCTGGGGCCCGTCACATACCGACAGCAGCCATTATCTGCACATCTACATGGGTCACTTGCGTCAAAAGCTGGAGAACGATCCGGCGCAGCCCCGGTTTTTGCAAACGGAAACAGCGGTTGGTTATCGCTTGGTGCTCGCTTCATGATGCGCTTGCCGCATTCCGGTCTGTGTTGACTACTGCCCCGTATATTTTGATGTCGATGAAGAAAATTTTTCGGGGTTTTTCAGTGCAAATAATCTTGCGCCAAAAAATAAGGATGAAAATCCTCAAGCCATCACAATCCCATCGCGCAGTACGGCCTCAAATTCCTCCGCCGGCATCGGACTTTGCAAGTAGAACCCTTGCGCCAATACGCAATCGTTAGCGCGCAAAAAATTCAGTTGCTGGCGCGTCTCCACGCCTTCGGCAATGACTTGCAGGCGCAGGTTTTTGCCGATGCCGATTATGGCTTTGACCAGCACATCATCATCCGACGCTGACATGTCTCTGATAAATGACTGGTCGATTTTGATTGCGTCAACCGGAAAACGTTTCAGATAACTGAGGCTGGAATAGCCGGTGCCGAAGTCGTCAATCGAAATCCGTACACCCATGGAACGCAGGGTATTGAAGGTCGCGGCAGCGGACTCTATGCTTTTCATTAAAACCGTTTCGGTCAGTTCGAGTTCGAGCCGGTCCGGTGCTAATCCGGTTTCTTTCAGGACCAGCCGGATATGATCCAGAAACCCTTCGCTTTCAAATTCGCGGGCAGAGATATTGACGGCCATCACGTCAAAATTCAAACCGTCGTCCAGCCAGGATTGCGCCTGCTGGCAGGCTTGTCGCAAGACCCAGCGACCGATCTGTGCAATGGTGCCGGCTTCTTCGGCAATCGGTATAAACCATCGTGGCAGCAGTAAACCCCGGCTTGGATGATTCCAGCGTATCAGTGCTTCCACGCCCGTGATGACCTTGGTTTCCAGATTGACCTGCGCCTGGTAGTGCAAAACGAATTCTTTTTCAATCAGCGCTTGCAGCAGGCTTTCTTCAACAGCCTGCCTTTCCATGATTTTGGTGCGCATTTCCGGTAAAAAGAATTGATAGCGGTTGCGCCCGCTTTCTTTGGCGTCATACATTGCAGCGTCTGCATTGCGCATCAGACCCTTGGCATCTTCCCCGTCTTGAGGAAACAGGCTGATGCCTATGGTGGCGCTGATGTTAATTTCGTGGCCTGCAATATGGTAGGGGGCAGCTATGATTTCGCGAATATGTTCTATTTTCGGAATCAGCGCATCCTTATGTGTCACCTCCGACAGCAGCAGCACAAATTCATCGCCGCCAAGCCGGCTCACCGTATCGCTGCTGCGAATTGCCGTTTGCAGACGTTGTGCCACCATTTGCAAAAGCTGGTCACCGACTTCATGACCCAGGCTGTCATTGACCAATTTGAATCGGTCCAGGTCAAGAAACAGCACGGCAAGCTTGGCATCATGCCGCCGGGTCAAGGCAATCGACTGGGCTAAGCGGTCAAGCAGTTGCATCCGGTTAGGCAGTTTGGTCAGAAAGTCATGATGCGCCAGATGCGTCATCTCGGCTTTGGATTTTTCAATTTCTTCCGCGGCTACCTGCAACTGCACCGACGCAATCACCAGCTGTTCATTCGCCTGAGAGAGTTGCTCATTGCGATTTTCCTGCTGCGCCATTTGCCAGATATGCTCGTCATGAATTTGCTCGCGCAAATCGGCTGCGTCCGCGCTCAGTTGCACAGCCATTGCCGGTTTCACTGTCAGGATATGACGTATCCGTGATTTTTTGGTCTTGGTACGCATAGTCAGTTCACCTTGTGCGGCTTTTATGGAACGTCGCCGGGTGTGTGCCAATCCAGCCTGGGCAGGGTCGGGTGTCCGGACAAAATGCCTTCATATTGCGACAGCGGCGGGCCGATTTGAATATCGTCGCCATCGATGTCGAACAGTCGTATGTCTTTGCTGTGCGCACTGCCGCGCACTTTGACTACCGACATCGCCCGCTTGAACTGGCCGCCGATTTCAATGTAGCGCTGCAAAATAATGGCGTCGGCCAGAAAGGCGTTGCCATAGGCGCTGAAGCGCAAATCGGTATAACGGTCTTCGACTTCTGCCGTCATCAGTACGGTAATGCCCATCGCTGTCAGGACCGAGATCATCCGGTACAGCGACTCCCGATAATCCTCGCGAAACTCGGGCGCCAGCGCCAGCTCGAAGCCCGAGAGTGAATCGAGCACCACCCGTTTGGCTTTGAGTTTTTCTATCATGTCGATGAGGTCGTACAGGGTTTCATCAATCGATAAATCCAGCGAACGGGTATTGATCACGCCCACGGTTTCATCTTTTAACAAGGTATGCAGTTTGTGACTGAGCAGCTGACGCGGACTTTTTTCGAAGGCCGCAATCACGCCATTTTCGCCACGGCGCACGCCTTCGGCCAGGAACTCGGTCGCCAACACGGTTTTTCCCGAACCCGATGGCCCGACCAGCAAGAGTGAATAGCCAGCCGGCAGGCCGCCGCCCATCATTTCATCCAGACCGGGCACCCCCATGTTGAGCCGCTTGTCACTGGAAAAAGGTGTGTTGTCATTTTTTTCTTTTTCTATTTCGGGCGGCAACACGGCGCGTGGAAAAATACGCAGTCCATGATTGTTGATACGAAAAGTATGCAGGCCCGGTGTGTGATCTTGTCCGCGCATTTTGATGGCCTGAATTTTTCTTACCATCGAGTTGCGATGCAGATTTTGTGACAGCCACAAAATGCCGTCTGCTACGCTTATGACGGGATTGGTTTCGGTATTGACATTGCTTTCGTTATATTCGCCGATTAAAAAAGTTGTGGCCTGCCATGCCGCCAGTTGTTGCGCCAATTGCTGAATGAAGCGCTGCAGGCTGCTGTGACTGGCTTGACTGTTGTGCTCCATTTCTACCATTTCAACCAGTGAGCGAAATGAATCGACAAAAACCAGCCGGGGCGAGAAATTCTGGATTTCTTTACTGATGCGTTTGAATACATTGTCGTAGGCACCGTTGAGTAAGTCATCGGAGAGATCAATGAAACGAATAATGTGATTAATTTTATCGAAATCAAAAAATGAAAATTGCTGCTGATAGCGCAGCATTTTTAACCCGGACTCGCCCATCGCGGTGAAATAGATAGCCTTGCAGTCAGGCCCGGCAAGTCCAAACATGATCTGGTTGGCCAGCGTGGTCTTGCCACTGCCCGGTTTGCCGGCAATGATGTTGAAGGAAGATTCTGGCAGCCCGCCGCCGAGTAGTCGGTCGAGGCCGGGAACGCCAGTCTTCATTCGATTGATCAGAACCTTTCTAAACATGTTCTTACTCCTTGTCAGCGCCATCCGGTCTTTTTAGCTCGTTGGCCCACGCGCTTTTTAATAAATCAATGGTCAGTGTTTCGCCGATCAGCGTGGCGAGAATGTTGGTACAGCTCAGCAGCAATGCCTGCGCTGCCTGCCTTGCCTGCTCGGTAGTTTGGGTAGCAAAATTTTTTTGCAGATCAATGAGCCAGAGTTCATGCGAATGTGCCGCAGCTACAGAATCAAGCCAGGGAAAGTCAGCCGCAATCTTATGCAGGCTGCGTGCATACAAGGCATACAATCCACCTTCGCCAATAATAGAGACAAGTTGGGGGGCCAGACTTTGCAAAGGCAGGATGGCAGAACTTGCCGTTTGAATGGCCTCACTCTGCATCATCTGACCTATCAAATGCGAACGCTGATTGTCATGGGTTCCCATAATTCACACTTGAAATCAGCTGCAGTTTCAATGATGCACAAAGACAGACGCACTCGTGCTTGTTAGCCAGATGCAAAACACTTTAATTTCGACCGGATTTTGTTCAAAAAAATCTGGTTGCTGACCTATATTTTTTTGCAGTGCCAGCTGATTGCGCAGCAACAAGGCCAGCGGCGGTAACACCACTGCGTACTGCGCTTTCTATCGTGGCCGGATAATCGCTCTGGGTATAGTCGCCGGCCAGAAATAATCCCGCGCAAGCAGTGGCACTAGCCGGCCGTTGCAGATCTGGCGTGCAGGCAAAGGTCGCGCGTTTTTCAGTAATGACGCTAAACCATTGCGGCTGGTTTAATTCCGGGCGCAAAAAGGCGTTGGCAAGCTGTGTTGCTACTGCCTTGCCTAGTGCCGTATGGCCTTCTTCGGTGGCTGCAGCAGAAGCGCTGATGACGACAGCCAGCACGCCCGCCTGATCAGCCAGCAGATGGCCGCGGTCAAAAACAAATTGACCCCAGCATTGTTCTGCCGGCACGTCGCGCAGCGCGTAAAACGCCAGCGGCAGCGAAACACTTTCTGCATAACGTAAATAGCAGGTGGTAATGGGTTCATAGTCAAAGGACATTGCGCCTAAGCTGGCGTCATGCTCTTTCAATAAACCGGCCGCAATCCAGGGCGGGGTGGCGATGATGACGCAATCAAATTCTGCTACCGAATCTGCACTGTGCACCAGCCATTTTTTTTGTCCGTCAATCTGACGATGGCTGAGGCTATGGATGTGCTGGCCATAAAGTAGGTTGCCGCCATGCGCCTCCACATAACGTGCGGCAGCATCTGGAAACAGCGCCGATAAATCTGACCGGGGCAAGAGCATGTCGGATGCGGCACGTTGTGCACCCAGACTGTCACGCAAGACATGCAAAAATATTCTGGCGGATGCCCTTTCAGGCGGGGTGTTTAAGGCCGCGATGCAGAGCGGTCGCCAGAGTAACTGAATCAGTTTGTCGGTTTGCTCGAAGCGCTCGAGCAGGACAGTGACGCTGCAATCCTGATCGAGCTGCCAGTCCATCCAGCGAGCCGTGCTGGAAAAACGCGCCAGCGCCAGCTTGTCTGCGCGGCCGAGTCCTTGTGCGCGCAACAGCGCCCACAGCACATGCAGCGGCGCGGGTAGTTTGGGCGCAATGAAATCCATCCCGCCAGTGCCCGGCGGATAACGCATTTGCAAAGGTAGCCGCAACAGGCTTTGCGCGGGATCGATGCCAACCGTTTTCATTAGCCGCAAGGACTCGCGATAGGCACCAAGCAAAATATGCTGGCCATTATCCAGAGCAAGGCCGTGCTGACTGACACGTCGTGCCCGTCCGCCCGCCACTCTTGCCGCTTCGAATACCGTCACACGATGTCCTTGCCCGGCAAGCGTGACCGCTGCGGCGCAGCCCGCCCAGCCCGCACCAATGACGGCAACGGATTGGCTGCGCTGGCTCAATTTCTGACCCAGGTCTTCCAGGCCAGCCAGAGTTTGCGAATGGGAGTGAGCGAAATTTTATGCTCGAGCACGTGAAAGCCGTCGCGCTCAATTTCATCTAATACGGTGCGATAAATTGCCGCCATGATCAGCCCCGGTCTTTGCGCGCGCCGGTCTTCTGGCGGCAGCAAGGCAAAGGCTTCGTCATAGCAGGCTTGCGCGCGCCTGACTTGCGCCTGCATCAGCGCCTCGAAACGTTCGCTATGGCGGGCATTGAGCAGGTCGGCAGCCGGCACGCCATGGGCTTGCAATTCATTGACGGGCAAATAGATGCGGCCGCGACGGGCGTCTTCTCCCACGTCGCGAATGATGTTGGTGAGCTGGAAAGCCAGGCCGAGTTTTTCGGCATACGCCAGCGTGCGCGGATTGGTCACGCCAAAAATACTGGCCGACATGATGCCGACCACACTGGCAACATGCCAGCAATAGCGCTGCAGGCCGGGATAATCCAGATAACGGGTCTGGTCCAGATCCATCTCCATGCCGTCAATGACCGCTTGCAGATGCTCACCCTGGATGTTGAAGGCTTGCAGATGCGGCGCCAGTGCTTTGGTCACAGGATGGGTTGGCGAGCCTGCCAGCATTTGCGCGACTTCCTTGCGCCACCAGACCAGCTTGGTACGGGCCAGCATGGTGTCGCTGCATTCATCAACCACATCATCGACCTCGCGGCAAAACGCATACAAAGCGGTAATGGCCAAACGTCGCTGCGGTGGCAGAAACAGAAAGCTGTAGTAAAAGCTCGAGCCGCTTTGCGCGGTCTTTTGTTGGCAATAATCTTCGGGAGACATGGGTCGGGGTGAGGGAAAAATTATCTGAAAGTCAGGCCATGCTAGCCGAGATTGCGGATGGCGCGCCAGAGCATGATGATCCAGTCGCGTTTTTCCAGTGTCGGGCGATGTATGAAGACGTCATAATCTGCCGCTTCGATTTTGTCCAGAATGCGTAGGCCGCCTTGCACGATCAGCCTGAGTTCCCAGCCCATGCGGCCGCGCAGTTTTTTGGTTAGCGGCAGTCCGCTATGCATCAATTGACGGGCACGGCTGATTTCAAATTGCATCAGCGCGCGCCAGTTGTCATCAATGCGTGCGGCGGCGATTTGTTCTTCATTGACACCAAAGCGCAGTAAATCTTCTGCCGGCAGGTAGACGCGGGATTTTTCCCAGTCTATGGCCACGTCCTGCCAGAAATTAATCAGTTGCAGCGCACTGCAGATGGCATCCGATTGCTGCAATGACAGTGCATCCTGTTCTTCAAACAAGGCCAGCATGATGCGCCCGACCGGATTGGCCGAGCGGGCGCAATAGTCGAGTAGCGAAGCAAAGTCGGCGTAACGGGTTTGCACTACGTCTTGTGCAAAGGCTGACAGCAAATCACGAAAACACTGGAGAGCCAGCCCATGCTGGCGAATGACTGCGCCAAGTTCGGTAAACAAGGCGACCTTGTTTGGCTGGCCTTGCTCTATGCGACTCAGTTCATCCTGATAAAGGCACAATGCAGCCAGCCGTTCAGCATCGGAGGCATGGCCTTCGTCGGCAATATCGTCAGCACTGCGGGCGAACGCGTAGATCACGCGAACCGGTGCGCGCAGCCTGGGCGGAAGCAGTGGGGAGGCGACCGGAAAATTTTCATAATGCGAATTTGACATCGGCAATCGGGGCAGTGAACTGAATTCCTTACGCTTTACGCATGGGCATTAGCTATAATTAATAACTTAAGAGTCAGTAAAAATTATTTTATTGCTTATATCAACGTATTCGAGACGACAGATACAGCCAAGCCTGCTGTGACCTTGCCACTTTGGCTGCTCGAATAGTAAAGGAAAAATTGTGTATTTGATGACGCCCCCCCTGCATTTGCCCTACCGCTTGCGCGCAGCCTTGCTGTTGACTTCCAGTTTTCTGCTGCTCAGCTGTTCTAAAAAAGTGGAAGTGGTCGAAGATATCCGGCCTGTGCGGGCAATGGTGGTGGCGCCAGCCAGCTTCAATGCGCTGGTTGAACTGGCTGGCGAAATCGTGCCGCGTTATGAATCGCGACTGGGTTTTCGGGTTGGCGGCAAAGTGGTGGCGCGACGGGTGGAAGTGGGTACGCAAGTCAGTCGTGGTCAGATTCTGATGCAACTGGACCCCAGAGATTTCCAGCTGGCGCAAGCGCAGGCCAATGCCGCGCTCAGTGCAGCGGGCAGCAATATGGCACTGGCCAAAGCCGAGCTGGACCGCTATCGTGAGTTAAGACAAAAGAATTTCGTCAGTCAGGCACTGCTTGATGCCAAAGAAGCCGCGTACAAAGCGGCACTGGCCAACAACGAACAGGCCAGTGCGGGCTTGAAGGTGCAGGCGAATCAAAATAGTTACGCCACGCTGGTGGCCGATGTGGACGGCGTCGTCACTGCCATTGATGCCGAAGCAGGGCAAGTGGTGGCACCGGGCGTGCCGGTAGTCAGGATCGCCCAAACTGGCGACAAGGAAGTGCGGGTCAGTATTCCGGAAGATCAGGCCGATGCGGTGCGCCATGTGACGGAGTTGAAAGTGCGCACCTGGGCCAATCAGGCCGTTTTGATGGACGGGCGTTTGCGTGAACTCTCGCCCATGGCAGACCCTGCTACACGCACTTATACCGCCAAAATTTCTATTCCTAAAGCCGGTGCCGACGTGCGTCTGGGCATGACGGCCACAGTCAGCTTTGCAACCCAGTCTTCGCAGTCCGCCATACGGGTGCCATTGACGGCGCTGTTTAATGACAAAAACACGACCTCGGTCTGGGTGGTGGAAAACAATGTGGTCAAGCTGGTGCCGATCCAGGTTGCCGGCGCAATGGGCAACGAGATTTTATTAGCCGGTGGCGTTAATGCCGGCCAGACCATTGTGACTGCAGGGGTTAATTTGCTGCGTCCGGGACAGAAGGTCAAATTGCTGGGGCAGGAACTCGTTGCCAGCCCAGCTCCTGTTAAGGCCGTGGCTGAGGCCGGCAAATGAAGGGGCGCATCAATTTATCGCGCTGGGCGCTGGAGCATATTCCGTTTATCCGTTATCTGATGGTGGTGCTGCTATTGGGCGGCATTATCGGTTACGGCAAGCTGGGGCAGGACGAAGATCCGCCGTTCACCTTCCGTGCGATGGTGGTCAGGGCCTATTGGCCGGGCGCCAGTTCTTTGCAAATGGCCGAGCAAGTTACCGACAAGCTGGAAAAAAAGCTGCAGGAAACTCCCTTCATTGACAAGATTCGCAGTTATTCCAAGCCGGGCGAAACCCTGATCATTCTGGAATTGCGCGAATCGACGCCACCAAAAGAAGTGCCGCAGGCCTGGTATCAGGTGCGCAAAAAAATCGGCGATATCCGCGGCAGCTTGCCCGGTGGCGTGCAAGGTCCGTTTTATAACGATGAATTTGGCGATACCTACGGCTCCATCTTTGCGCTCTCCGGCGACGGCTTTACCTCCGCAGAAGTGAAAGATTATGCCGACTTTGTGCGCCAGCAGCTGCTGGGCATCAAGTCGGTGGCCAAGGTTGAGCTGTATGGCGTGCAGGATGAAAAAATCTTCATCGAATTTTCAACCCGCAAATTTGCCCAGTTAGGCATTCCTTTCGAGAGCGTGATTGCACAGATTAACGAGCAAAACGCGGTCGAGGGCAGCGGCGTGCTGGTGACCGGTTCGGATAATTTGCAGGTGCGGGTCTCGGGCGCGATGCGCTCGATCAAAGACTTCGAGAACATGCCGCTGCGGGCCAATGGCAATAGTTTCCGCCTCGGCGATTTTGCCAAAGTCAGCCGCGGCACCATCGATCCGCCACGCGACAAGATGCGTTTCAACGGCAAGGAAGTCATTGGCCTTGGCGTGTCGATGGAAAAGGGCGGTGACATCATTGCACTGGGCCGCAACCTGGACGCAGCAACGACGACGATTCGCGCCAATCTGCCGGTCGGTATTGAACTGCAACGGGTTAGCAATCAGCCCAAGGCCGTGACGTCATCGGTCGATGAGTTTTTGAAGGTGCTGGCTGAAGCGGTGATGATTGTGCTGGCAGTCAGCTTCATTTCACTGGGCTTGCATACCAAACCCTTTCGCATCGACACCCGGCCCGGTCTGGTGGTGGCGCTGACCATTCCGCTGGTGCTGGCCGCGACCTTCATGGGCATGTGGATCTTGTCGATTGACCTGCACAAAATTTCGCTGGGTGCGCTGATCATTGCGCTGGGCTTGCTGGTTGATGACGCGATTATTGCCGTCGAAATGATGGTGCGCAAAATGGAAGAGGGTTTGTCGCGTTTCGATGCCGCCACCTTCGCCTATACCTCAACGGCCATGCCCATGCTGACCGGCACCCTGATTACTGCCGCCGGCTTTTTGCCGATCGGTTTTGCCAAGTCGGCAGCCGGTGAGTACACCTTTTCCATGTTTTCGGTCAATGCGCTGGCCCTGCTGATTTCCTGGGTGTTTGCGGTGTTGTTCACCCCGTACATCGGTTATGTGTTGCTGAAGGTCAGGCCGGCTTCCAGCGCCGATGGCCATCATGAATTATTCGACACGCCTTTTTATAACCGCTTGCGGCGGGTGGTGAACTGGTGCGTCGAATGGCGCAAGACCACCATCCTGCTGACGCTGGCCGGATTTTTTCTAGGCGTGTTCGGCTTCAAATTTATTGAACAACAATTTTTCCCCGACTCGAGCCGGCTGGAACTGATGGTTGAACTCTGGCTGCCGGAAGGATCAAGCTATCAGGCAACCGAAGCGCAGGCGAAAAAGTTTGAACGTTTCATCATGCAAGAGCCGGGTGTGGAAAGCGTGACCAGCTATGTGGGCACCGGCAGTCCGCGTTTCTATTTGCCGCTGGATCAGATTTTCCCGCAGACGAATGTGTCCCAACTTGTGGTCTTGCCGAAAGACGCCAAAGCCCGCGAATCCTTGCGGCTGAAAATTGTGGCCGCCTTCAAGTCGGATTTCCCCGAAGTGCGTGGCCGCGTCAAGTTACTGCCTAACGGCCCGCCAGTGCCTTACCCGGTGCAGTTTCGCGTAACGGGTACGGAAGTGGCCAAGGTGCGCATCATCGCCGACGAGGTCAAGCAAATCATGCGCGGCAACGCCAATGCGCGCGGGGTCAATGACAACTGGAATGAATCGGTGAAGGTGCTGCGGATTGATCTTGACCAGGATAAATTGCGCGCGCTGGGCATTAATTCGCAAACGGTAATGCGGGCTGCAAACACCATCCTGACGGGCACCACGGTTGGTCAGTTCCGCGATGGTGACAAACTCATTGATATTGTCATGCGTCAGCCGGTTGAGGAAAGAGCCACCATTACGGCTCTGAACAATGCCAGCATTCCGAGCGCCTCCGGGCGGGCAGTGCCTTTGTCGCAACTGGCGACGCCGCATTTCGTCTGGGAACCGGGCGTGGTCTGGCGTGAAGGCCGCGAATGGGCCATTACGGTTCAGTCGGATGTGGTCGACGGCATTCAGGGGCCAACTGTGTCTGGGCAGATTGATCCGCAGCTCGACGCGTTGCGCGCCAAACTGCCGCCTGGCTACCGCATCAAGTTGGCCGGTGCGGCAGCTGACAGTGGCAAGGCGCAAGATTCGATTGCAGCCAATGTGCCACTGGTGATCTTCATCGTCTTTACGCTGTTGATGCTGCAGTTGCACAGCTTTTCACGCTCCCTGCTGGTGTTTCTGACCGGCCCGCTCGGTGTGGCCGGGGCGGCACTGGCGCTGCTGATTTTGCAGCGACCGTTTGGCTTCGTTGCGCAACTGGGGGTGATCGCCTTGTTTGGCATGATCATTCGCAATTCCGTGATTCTGGTTGACCAGATTGAACAGGACATTGCAGCCGGCATGCCAGCCTGGGACGCCATTGTTGGCTCGGCAGTGCGGCGTTTCAGGCCCATTATCCTGACTGCGGCCACGGCTGTACTGGCCATGATTCCCTTGTCGCGCTCGGTATTCTGGGGCCCGATGGCGGTGGCCATCATGGGCGGACTGGTGGTGGCAACGGCTTTGACCCTGCTGTTTTTGCCGGCCTTGTATGCGGCATGGTTCAGGATCAAGCGGCCACTGTAGCAGGGCAGGGCATAAATCGCCTGCCCTGAAAATTCAGACGCGGACTGGTCAAAAATCCAGTAAAATTCGCGCCTGAAGTCGAATAGCCAACACAATGGCAATGCAGGGCGACCGTTTAGACTCTGGGTCGCCCTTTGCTTTTGTTGACACAGGCCGGAACGGATTCTGGCCTGTTTGCCGCGAGGATGGCGAAATTGGTAGACGCACCAGGTTTAGGTCCTGACGCCAGCAATGGTGTGGGGGTTCGAGTCCCCCTCCTCGCACCACAAAACGATTAACATTTTTGGATGATTCACATGGCAACTGCAGTCGAAACCCTGGAAAAACTTGAGCGCCGCGTCACCCTGACGGTACCGCTGGCTGATGTCAATGCAGAAGTTGAAAAGCGCTTGAAGCAGCGCGCCCGCACTGCCAAGGCGCCGGGCTTTCGTCCTGGTAAAGTGCCGATGAAAATGGTCGCGGCACAATTTGGCTATACCGTTGAGAGCGAAGTTCTCAACGACAAAGTCGGCCGTGCTTTTGCTGAAGTGACTGTCGAACATCAATTGCGCGTTGCCGGCTTCCCGAAAATTGAAGCCAATACCGACGAAAAAGTCGAAGGCGCGCTGGTATTCTCGGCCACCTTCGAGGTTTATCCTGACGTTAAAGTCGGTGACCTGGCAGCCGTAGAAGTGGAACAAAGCAAGGCGGATGTCAGCGACGCTGAAATCGACAAGACGATTGAAATCCTGCGCAAACAACGCGTCCACTATCACACCAAGGGCCAGCACGACGCCCACGGCGATGGCGGCCCTGACCAGTCAGCACAAAGCGGCGACCGCGTCACCGTTGATTTCGTTGGCAAGATTGATGGCGTTGAATTCGGCGGCGGCAAAGCCGATGATTTCGTTTTCATCCTGGGCGAAGGCCGCATGCTGGCCGAGTTTGAAGTGCAAACCACCGGCATGAAAGTCGGCGAGTCCAAGACTTTCAACATGGATTTCCCTGCTGACTACCATGGCAAAGATGTTGCCGGTAAAACTGCAGAGTTCACCATCACCCTGAAACAAATCGAATGGGCGCACCTGCCTGAAGTCAACGCCGATTTCGCAAAAGCGCTGGGCGTGCCGGATGGCGACATGCAGAAAATGCGTGACGATATCCGTGCCAATCTCCAGCGTGAAGTCAGCAGCCGCATCAAGGCCCGCACCAAAGCCAGCGTGATGGATGCGCTGATCAAGGTTGCCGAGCTTGAGGTGCCTAAGGCTTTGCTGGATCAGGACGCCGAGCGTCTGGCCGAAATGACCCGCGAAGACATGCGTCAGCGCGGCATGGATGTGAAAAACATGCCTTTCCCGGTTGAGCTGTTTACGGCGCAGGCTGATCGTCGCGTGCGTCTGGGTCTGATCTTGGGCGAATTGGTCAAAATTAATGATTTGCAGGCAAATGCCGATCAGATCAAAGCGCACATCGAAGACTTTGCCAAAGCTTACGAAGATCCGCAGCAAGTGGTGAAATATTATTTCAGCGACCGTAACCGTCTGGCTGAAGTCGAAGCCCTTGTTTTAGAAGAAAACGTCGTCAACTTCGTTATTGCCAAGGCAAAGGTAACGGACAAAGTGGTTTCGTTTGATGAACTGATGGGTAATAACGCGCAGGCCTGATGTTTCAGGCGCTCGCTTAAGGACAATACATGACTGACATTTATCGCAAATCTGCCCTCGACACCGACATGCTTGGCATGGTGCCGATGGTGATTGAGCAAAGTGGCCGCGGCGAGCGCGCGTATGACATTTATTCGCGCCTGTTGAAAGAGCGGGTCATTTTTCTGGTTGGCCCGGTCAATGACCACACGGCCAATCTGATCGTTGCCCAGATGCTGTTTCTGGAAAGTGAAAACCCGGATAAAGATATTTCCTTGTATATCAATTCCCCGGGTGGCTCTGTATCAGCCGGTCTGGCCATCTATGACACGATGCAGTTCATCAAGCCGGACGTATCGACTTTGTGTACTGGCCTCGCGGCATCGATGGGCGCGTTTTTGCTGGCCGCTGGTGCCAAGGGCAAACGCTTCTCCTTGCCCAACTCGCGCATCATGATTCATCAGCCTTTGGGTGGCGCGCAAGGTCAGGCAGCCGACATCGAAATTCAGGCTCGCGAAATTTTGTATTTGCGTGAACGCCTGAACCAGATTCTGGCTGATAAAACCGGTCGCACCATCGACCAGATTGCCAAAGATACCGATCGCGACAACTTCATGTCTGCTGATCAGGCCGCTGAATACGGCATGATCGACAAGGTGCTGACCCACCGCGTAACAGAGTAAAAACAGAGTAAAAAAATCCGGCTTAGCCGGATTTTTGATTGCGCCTTAGTCTGCTTACTGCTCTACCAAAATACGTCATTGTGGTCTTAGTGACGAATTTTGGTTTCGCGGGTAAGATCAGATCACATTGACTTTAATAGCATCTTGACATGGCCGAAAAAAAATCATCCAGCGGTGAAAAATTACTCTATTGCTCGTTCTGCGGCAAGAGTCAGCATGAGGTAAAAAAACTCATCGCCGGTCCATCGGTTTTTATCTGCGACGAATGCATTGATCTGTGCAACGACATCATTCGCGATGAAGCCTCGACCGTTGAATCCGTAGCCGGTCCTAAAACAGACCTGCCAACGCCGCAGGAAATTTGCGACTTGCTGGGTCAGTATGTGATCGGGCAGGAAACCGCCAAACGCATTTTGTCGGTGGCCGTTTATAACCACTACAAACGCCTGCGTCATCTGGGTAAAAAAGACGACGTCGAACTAGCAAAGAGCAATATCTTACTGGTGGGCCCAACCGGCTCAGGCAAAACCTTGCTGGCACAAACGCTGGCCCGCATGTTGAACGTGCCGTTTGTGATTGCCGACGCCACCACGCTGACCGAAGCCGGTTATGTGGGTGAAGACGTTGAAAACATTATTCAGAAGCTGCTGCAAAACTGTAATTACGATGTTGAAAAGGCCCAAAAAGGCATTGTCTACATCGATGAAATTGACAAGATTTCACGCAAGTCCGATAACCCTTCGATTACCCGCGATGTCTCCGGCGAAGGCGTGCAACAAGCCCTGCTCAAGCTGATCGAAGGCACGATGGCTTCGGTGCCGCCGCAGGGTGGCCGCAAGCATCCAAACCAGGACTTCGTGCAGATCGACACCACCAACATCATGTTCATTTGTGGCGGCGCGTTTGACGGACTGGCGAAAATTATTTCGAATCGTTCCGAAAAAAGCGGCATCGGTTTTTCAGCCAATGTGAAAAGCCAGAGCGAGCGCAGTGCCAGTGATGTGATGCTGGACGCCGAGCCTGAAGACCTGATCAAGTTTGGCCTGATCCCCGAACTCGTTGGCCGCCTGCCTGTGGTGGCTACGCTGTCAGAGTTGTCGGAAGATGCGCTGATTCAGATTTTGCTGGAGCCGAAAAACGCGCTGGTCAAACAGTATTCCAAGCTGCTTGAAATGGAAGGCGCTGAACTCGAGATCCGTCCTGCTGCCTTGCAGGCGATTGCGAAAAAAGCGCTTGCCCGCAAGACGGGTGCGCGTGGTCTGCGTTCAATTATCGAGCACGCCTTGCTGGAGGTGATGTTTGAATTGCCGAATCAGCAAAATGTCGCCAAGGTAGTCATCGATGAAAATACGATTACCAATGGTGCCAAGCCTTTACTGATTTATCACGAGGCACAAAAAGTCTCGGGTTCGAAATAAGCTCTGCACGCTCTGTTTCGCTATAAAACTTGCAATTTCATCGGGTTTTAGTCCTTTTTGCGCTGATTTTTGAACAAACACAGTACAATCGGATCAATACAGAGTAGTGCGGCTCCATTGAAAGGCCACCGGGGGCAACCTCCGTGGCTTTTTTCTCGCCCTGATCGTCAAGAAAAAGCATGATGAATGACTCTTTTCTTGCTGTGTGGGCTTGCCGTTTGATAAAACGTGCCAATATGACGGTCAGAGCAACAGATTGTCAGACAAAATTTTTCAATAATGTCTGCTCTGATCGCCGCTTGAGTTGTATGAATACGCAGATTAAATCAGCGTCCCTTTAATGGTTTTCTGATAAGGCTCGCCATGACGACGACACCACAATTTCCTGATTCAACCCAATTGCCGCTGTTGCCTTTGCGCGATGTGGTGGTATTCCCGCATATGGTGATACCGCTTTTTGTCGGCCGTCCCAAATCCATCAAGGCGCTCGAAGCCGCGATGGAGCAGGGCAAGAGCATCATGCTCGCGGCGCAAAAAGCGGCAGCCAAAGATGAGCCGTCGGCCGATGATATTTATGAAATCGGTTGCATTGCCAATATTTTGCAAATGCTCAAACTCCCTGACGGTACCGTCAAGGTGCTGGTCGAGGGCGCGCAGCGCGCGCGCATTCACAAGATTACCGAATCCGACACGCATTTCATCGCAGAACTGTCGCCAGTCGAATCCGAGCCGGGTGATGACTCCGAGGTCGAAGCGATGCGTCGCGCGATCGTTCAGCAGTTTGATCAGTACGTCAAACTGAATAAAAAAATTCCACCTGAAATCCTGACTTCACTGGCAGGCATTGATGACGCCGGTCGTCTGGCTGACACCATTGCTGCGCACTTGCCTTTGAAGCTGGAGCAAAAGCAGGTGATTCTGGAGATCTTCAATGTCGCCAAGCGCCATGAACATTTGCTCGGCCAGCTCGAAGGTGAACTCGACATTCTGCAGGTAGAAAAACGCATCCGTGGTCGCGTCAAGCGCCAGATGGAAAAGTCGCAGCGCGAGTACTATCTGAACGAGCAGGTCAAGGCGATCCAGAAAGAACTGGGCGAAGGCGAAGAGGGCGCCGATCTCGAGGAACTCGACAAGAAGATCATTGCGGCCAAAATGCCGAAAGAGGCACGCGAAAAAGCCCAGAGCGAACTCAAAAAGCTCAAGCTGATGTCGCCGATGTCAGCCGAAGCAACCGTGGTGCGCAACTACATTGATGTGCTAGTCGGTTTGCCCTGGAAGAAAAAATCCAAGGTCAATAATGATCTGGTGCATGCTGAAAAAGTGCTGGAAGACGACCATCATGGTCTCGACAAGATCAAGGAACGCATCCTGGAATATCTCGCCGTGCAACAACGGGTAGAGAAGGTCAAAGCGCCGATTTTGTGCTTCGTCGGTCCTCCGGGCGTGGGTAAAACTTCGCTGGGTCAATCGATTGCGCGGGCAACCAATCGCAAATTCGTTCGTATGGCCTTGGGTGGCGTGCGGGACGAAGCGGAGATTCGTGGCCATCGCCGTACCTACATCGGCTCGATGCCGGGCAAAATTTTGCAAAGCCTGTCCAAGACCGGCGTGCGCAATCCGCTGTTCCTGCTCGATGAAATCGACAAGCTCGGTCAGGACTTCCGTGGCGACCCTGCGTCGGCTTTGCTTGAGGTGCTGGATCCGGAGCAGAACCATACGTTTGCCGACCATTACGTCGAGGTCGATTTCGATCTGTCGGATGTGATGTTCGTCGCAACAGCGAACTCCTACAATATCCCTGCGGCGCTGCTAGACCGTATGGAAGTCATTCGTCTCTCCGGTTATACCGAAGATGAAAAGACCAATATTGCGCAGCGCTATTTGCTGCCCAAGCAGATCAAGAACAATGGTTTGAAGGATGCCGAAATCAGCGTTGCCGAGTCCGCTCTGCGCGACATCATTCGCTATTACACGCGTGAAGCCGGTGTGCGTTCACTTGAACGCGAGATTTCAAAAATCTGCCGTAAAGTGGTCAAGATGCTGCTGCTCAAAAAGCAGGAGCAAAAGGTCGCTGTCACTGCGAAAAACCTGGGCAAATTCCTGGGCGTGCGTCGTTATGACTTTGGTGTCGCCGAAAAGGAAAATCAGGTTGGTCAGGTGATCGGTCTGGCTTGGACCGAAGTCGGTGGCGAATTGCTCACCATCGAATCGATGACCATGCCTGGCAAAGGCAATGTGATTCGTACCGGTACCCTGGGTGATGTGATGAAAGAATCCATCGAGGCGGCACGCACGGTTGTGCGTAGTCGTGCCAAGGCACTAGGCATTAAAAATGACGTGTTCGAAAAGAACGATATTCATATCCACGTACCGGAAGGGGCAACCCCGAAGGATGGTCCTTCTGCCGGTATCGGCATGACGACGGCGCTGGTGTCGGCGTTTACCGGTATTCCAGTGCGGGCTGATGTGGCCATGACGGGTGAAATTACCTTGCGCGGCGAAGTCTTGCCTATCGGTGGTTTGAAAGAAAAGTTATTGGCTGCACACCGTGGCGGCATCAAGACGGTTCTGATTCCAGAGCAAAACGTGAAGGACTTAGCCGAGATTCCGGACAACGTCAAAAATCGTCTGGAGATCGTGCCGGTTCGCTGGATTGATAAAGTGCTCGACATTGCATTGGAGCGCAAGCCTGTGCCTTTGACGGATGAAGAAGCAGCGCCAGCGCCTGTAGCCGCGACAGCCGATGCCAAGACCGATACGGTAGTGGTGAAACATTAAATCTGGGAAGTTAAAAAAGGCGCTCTTCCGAGCGCTTTTTTTTCAACATTTTTTAATGTCTTAGCAATGTTTGTTCGGCTTTGGCGAGACATGTCCTCATGTCAAACCAAGAAATAGCTTCTGGACAAGACGTAACAAAACAACCATGCCATCATACTAAGCTCATACAATTGCGATTGATCAAAAAAAATAACAGTTATCAGAAAGCGGTAGTGTGATGCGGGCTAAAATCTGTTTGCTTTTTTCTGAACTCAGTTGCAGCCGCAATGTGCTATTTCAACTTATTTCCCAGCAATTGATTCTGCGCTACCGTCGCACAGCGCTAGGTTACTTGTGGACCCTTATTAATCCCTTGCTCATGATGTCTGTCATGGCTTTAGTATTTTCTTCCTTGTTTAAAGCAGATTTAAGGTCGTTTACTGTATTTCTGTTTGCTGGAATGATTCCCTGGAATTTTTTTAATGCTGTCGTGACGCAGTCCGGAACTGCTTTTATCAATAACGAAGGGTTGATCAAAAAAATCTACCTGCCTAAAGTTATTTTTCCCTTGAGCGTTGCGCTCGCGCTGCTCATAGACAGTGTTCTTTCATTTTTGGTTTTGTTTGCCGTTATCCTGATGTTGGGTGGGGCACTCTCTTGGGCGACATTATTTTTGCCGATTGCCTTTTTGTTGTCGTTCTTTTTTGCTTTTGGAATAGGACTCATGGTGTCGGTTGCGACGGTATTTTTTCGCGATCTGCAGCAGGTAATCTTCATTCTCATGCAAGGCCTGTTTTTTTTAACCCCTATTCTTTATCAACATGATGCAGTGACAGGAAAGGTGGCCTGGTTGGTCGCCATGAATCCGGTTGTGCCATTCATTGAACTTTTCCGGACCTCTCTCACACAAGCAAGCTTGCCGGCACAGGCGGTGATTCTGCAAGCGCTTGTTCTTTCCATTGTTTCACTGGCCGGCGGCTTATGCCTATTTTTACGAGCCGAGAAAAAAATTGTGTTCAGACTGTAAAAAACATGTCCAGTATTTCAATTCAAAATATCTCAATTAAATTTCGCATCTATCACGATCGCTCACCTTCATTGAAAGATCAATTCGCGAATATGTTCAAGCGAAGCAGGCAGGCAAGTTATTCTGATTTTTGGGCAATCAAAGACGTATCAATTGAAATCAAGGCCGGAGACCGGATCGGCATTCTTGGTCACAATGGCGCCGGCAAAAGTACCTTGTTGAAAACGCTGTGCCGTGTTTACGAGCCTTCGGCAGGAAGCATTTTTGTTACTGGCCGCATAGCACCGCTGCTGGAAATTGGCGCAGGCTTTCATTCTGAATTTACAGGACGGGAAAATATCTATCTCAACGGTTCGATTCTTGGGTATAGCAAACAGCAATTGAAGAAAATAGAACCCGAAGTCATTGCCTTTGCTGAGCTCGAACAGTTTATCGATACACCTGTGAAATACTACTCCACGGGTATGTATATGCGGCTGGCTTTTTCACTGGCAACTGCTGTGCATCCTGACATTCTGGTGCTGGATGAAATTTTTGCCGGCGGTGATGCCTCATTTCTGCTGAAAGCGAAGGCACGAATGAGTGACATGATTGACAACGCCAATATCGTGATCATGGTGTCCCATGATCATCAACTGATCACATCGCTTTGTAATCGCGTGATCTGGCTGGATCACGGGAAATTGATCGCCGATGGCGAACCGAACGAAATCGTCGAACGTTACTTAGTCGGTAGAAAAAATACAACGCTTCTCGCTGAACTGAACTGAAAAAAATAATTGCTTGCTGCTTGCAGCATGGCGAGTTAACAGGATATGCAAGATATCTTCAAACTGCGCTGATCTTAATCAGACAGCACTCCACTATGCAAAAAAAACCGTCGCTAACTTCGCCCAAGGTAGCGATTTGCCTTTGCACTTACAACGGTCAGAACTATCTGAACGAACAACTGCAATCCATTGCAATTCAATCCTATGCGAACTGGGAAGTGTGGGCCTCTGATGATGGTTCGGTTGACAGTACTGTTGAAATTCTTCAAGCGTGCAAACAGCAATGGAGCGAAGCGAGGCTATGCATCACATCCGGACCTCGCCAAGGATTTGCCACTAATTTTTTAGCCTTAGTTTGCAACCCCGATATCAATACTGAATATTATGCCTATGCTGACCAGGATGATATTTGGGAAGTCGACAAGCTGCAGCGTGCCATCGATTATTTATGCACTGTCGACCCGGATACACCAGCCCTCTATTGCAGTCGTACACGCCTGATAGACGCCAAAAATAATGAGATCGGTTTTTCCCCCTGCTTTCAAAAACCGCCATGTTTTGCCAACGCATTAATGCAAAACATGGGAGGTGGTAACACCATGGTATTTAACAAAGCAGCCCGCTCATTGTTGTGTGAAGCCGGTGCCAATATTGATGTGGTGACCCATGACTGGTGGGGCTACATCGCAATTAGCGGCTGTGGCGGAAAAGTATTTTATGACCACTATCCATCCTTGCGCTACCGCCAACACGCCAACAACGCTGTTGGTATGAACGCAAATTGGAGTGCACGCTTTGTCCGGATACGTCTGGCGTGGCAAGGCCAATTCAGAACATGGAATGATAAAAATATTGACGCCCTACATCGTTTACGAGAGCGATTGACGCCTGAGAATCGCGCGATTCTTGATCAATTCTCCACCTCAAGAAAGCGCTGGTTATTACCGCGTTTAATTGGATTTAAACGAGCAGGTCTGTATCGCCAAACCTTCTTGGGCAATCTAGGTTTAATTTTTTTTATATTGTTAAATAAAATTTAAATATGAAATATCAAGCAAAAATTGTTCTTGAAAACAAAAATAACTCACACACCTTGGCATTTGACCAAATTCAAAAAATTTCAAGTGGTCGCAAACTGATTATTTTGGAAGTTGGCTGTTCGTCTGGATATTTTGGTAATGCATTGATGGAGCAGGGTCATGAAGTATGGGGGGTTGAGCCTGACGCGATTGCAGCCGAAGAAGCCAGAAAAAAACTTAGCTTCGTCCATACGGGTTTCATTGAAGATTTTTTTACTCGGAACGAAAATGCCCGATTTGATGTCATCGTGTTTGGCGACGTTCTTGAACATTTGGTCGATCCGGTACTAGTATTACAGTGCTGTAAAAAATTTTTCAATTTGGGTGGTTGTATCGTTGCCTCCGTGCCGAATGTGGCCCACATTGCAATTCGTGCGATGCTATTAGAAGGGCGTTGGGATTATTCAGATTTAGGTATATTGGATCGTACGCATTTGAAGTTTTATACGCGGTCAAGTTTGGCCGCGTTGTTTGCGGATGCAGGCTATGCGCTGACTAGTATTGATCCGGTTCGAATTTCTGTTGAACAGGTTGATGAGATTTGCAATCTCAACTTAACAAAAAAAAGTATTGCTGCAGCAGTAGATTTTTCAAAAGATACCTGTGGCTATGATTTTCAATATGTTATTACAGCAAAGCCTCGAATGGAAGGTATCGACAGTGAGACTGAACATGCGGCATTGAACGGGGAAGGATTGCGGGTTGTATGTATGGTGCATTCAACGGATTCTTCTATAGTCGATATCCGGTTAAGAAATCCATTGAATCTATGGGCTAATTGCAATGGCGGTGGTTGCAGAATTCTCAGTATCTTCGAGCATACTATTTCTGATCTTGAATGGGGCGATGCCTTCGTTTTTCAGAGAGACTGCAACGACTATGCTGCCTCCATTATCCGACAATTAAAATTGGCCGGAAAAAAAGTGGTATTTGAACTGGATGATTTGCTACTGAATTTGCCGCCATTTTTGCCCCATCATCAGGTAACAATAAATCAAAACAAAAAATTCATTGTTGAGGCATTAAAAACAGCCGATGCCGTTTCTGTATCAACGACTGAATTGGCTAAACAGATTACGAGCCTTAACAAACAATTGTTTGTTACGCCTAATTATTCAGAATCAATTTCGCGCCACGCACAACAATTTACTACTACGCCCGATCAAATAAAATTAATCGTCGCCTCCTCAGACCAGGTATTGATTGATTTTATCCTTCAGCCTTTAAAGATGATTCAAGATGAATTCTCTGTTGTGGTGATAGGGATCGGGCCACCATCTAAAATCCTGATTGAATCAGGAATCAAAACAAGACGTTTTGAAACAATGTCACATAAAGAATTCAAAAATTTATTGGCTTCATTTGACAACGCGATTGGCATTATTCCATTAGATGATTCGCTTTTTAGTTCTTGTAAAAGTGCCGTAAAATATTTTGATTATTCAATGGCGGGAATTCCTTCGATTTGTTCCAATGTCTTGCCATACAAAGTGCATATCTCAAATGAAAAGAGCGGAATTCTCGTTGAAAACGAGACTGAAGATTGGTATCTGGCCATCAAAAAACTCGTACTGAATGCGGCAATGAGGGAAGATATTGCCCGCAATGCTAGGCAATCTGTTGAGCAAAATTGCAATCTGGCTACCAGTGCAAATGCATGGAAAACATTAATTGATAGCCTTAATATTGATATCAATAAGCGGTATTCATCAAAAATAAATCTTCCATCAAACCGAGGGCAGTTTTTCAAAATATTAAAATGGTCGGCTTTGCATTTGTTTCGACATGGATCATATGCAAAGGCCTATTCAACCATTAAAAGACACGGTCTAGTCGGTTTGTTCCGACGCGTTAAACGTGCCTAGCTTGAAAATTCTGATAGGGAGTTAAGACCGTGCACCAAAGTTCAATGGATAAAATGAGAGCCTTTCGTGATCAGTATCTATCGAAGAAAAGTGGCCAACCACTCAAGATAATTGATCTCGGTAGTCAGGATGTCAACGGCAGCTATCGCTCGTTATTTGCTGATACGAATTGGCATTATGTTGGCGTAGATATGGAAGCAGGACAAAACGTTGATGTCGTACTAAGCATGCCATATGCGTGGAAAGAAGTAGGCAGCAATTCAGCAGACGTTGTTATTTCTGGCCAGGCCTTCGAGCACATTCAATTTATTTGGATAACGATGCTGGAGATTGCCCGCGTTCTAAAGCCCGAAGGAATTTGCTGTATTCTTGCGCCCTCTTCAGGACCGGAGCATCGATTTCCCAGAGATTGCTGGCGCTTTTACCCTGACGGTATGTACGCACTTGCACAATTCGCACAGCTCGACGTGATTTCCGCGAGTACACAATGGGAAAATAAAGACTATCAGGATGGCAGCGATGACTGGCATGATTCGATGCTGGTTTGTCGTAAGCCCGATCTTGGGCCATGGCGAAACGCAAAATCGAGTTTGAAACGCTTGCTTCAGCATCAATCAAATATTTTAGGCCTGCGATCTTGAAATTTTTTTGCGATTAATTGAAGTTGGTTGATTAGTAAGACTTGTCAAAAAATACCGAAGTAAGCAGCTTGCAGATAAATTTAAGAATAATTCACTGTAAATCCGTCTATCAAGTAATTTTCTTGACACCTATCTTTGTCGCTTGTCTAATGGAGCCTGCAGAATTTTTGCTACAAATTGCCGGTAGTTTTTTTAATATAAACGACTGGTTTGAATTTAATTTCATTCCGAAGGGGACGCTAGTGAACAAAACCGAATTGATTGATGAGATCGCCAAAGCTGCTGATATCTCGAAAGCCTCTGCAGCGCGTGCATTGGACGCGGTGATTGAATCGGTTACATCTGTACTGAAACAAGATGGCTCGGTGACACTGGCTGGATTTGGTACCTTTGCAGTTGGCGCACGCGCCGCACGGGTGGGTCGCAATCCACGCACCGGCGAAGAAATTCAGATCGCTGCTGCCAAGGTTCCTAAATTTAAGCCTGGCAAAGCACTGAAAGATGCAGTAAACTAGCAGGCTGCTTGGCGTTGTGACAAACGTCAGGCATAACTGACTAAGCGGGAACGATCTGCGGATTATTCAAAGGGTGCTTAGCTCAGTTGGTAGAGCGGCGCCCTTACAAGGCGTAGGTCGGCGGTTCGACCCCGTCAGCACCCACCAACGAGTCAGTTGAAATGCAAGGCAGTAAATGCAGTACAAGGAGTGGTAGTTCAGCTGGTTAGAATACCGGCCTGTCACGCCGGGGGTCGCGGGTTCGAGTCCCGTCCACTCCGCCAAAATTTAAAAGGCGAACTTTGTTCGCCTTTTTTCATATCCGGCATGAATTGAATCATGCTTAAAATAATAGGTTCGGAAAACATCCGGATCTGAGACATTTTTCGAGTGGCAGACCATGCTTGAATTTATTCGTACCCATCGCCGCCTGATGCAGTTTCTGCTGCTCTTGATCATTTTCCCTTCGTTTGCATTCTTCGGGCTGGAAAGTTATACCCGCATGAGTGACCGCGAACCGCCTGTGGCTAAAGTTGCCGGTCAGACGATTACCCAGCGCGAATGGGATGCAGCGCAGAACCGTCAGATGGAACGCTTCCGTCAAATGTTTGGCGAGCAGTTCAATCCTGCGATGTTTGATACGCCTGAAGCCCGTCAGGGTGCACTGGATAATCTGATCGCGCAAAAAGCCCTGGCCGCTTACGTGGCAGAGAATTATCTGACCGTGTCCGATGAAGCCGTGCGTAAAACCATCGTCGAAATCCAGGGACTGGTTGGTCCTGATGGAAAATTTGACAAAGCGCGCTACCAGCAACTGTTGTCGGCACAAGGGCTGACCCCGGAAAAATTTGAAGCCGGTTTGCGTCGCGATCTGGCTATGCAGCAAACCAATGCCGTCATTCAGGGCACTGCTTTCTCGCCAAAAACCGTCGCTACCCGTGTCGCTTCGCTCAATCAGCAAGTGCGTGAAGTGCAGGAACTGGCGTTCACGCCGTCTGCATTCAAGTCGCAAGTGAAACTCACCGATGCGATGCTGCAGGAGTACTACGAAAAAAATGCAGCGCAATTCGAAATTCCTGAAACCGCCAAAGTTGAGTATGTGGTTTTGTCTGCGGACTGGGTTGAAGCCGGTATCGCGGTGTCAGATGCAGATATCAAGACTTACTACGATCAGAATGTTGAACGCTACAAAGTATCCGAGCAACGCCGTGCCAGCCATATCCTGATTTCAGCAGCCAAGGACAGCTCCGCTGCCGACAAAGCGGCAGCCAAAGCCAAAGCTGAAAAACTGCTGCAGCAGTTGCGCAAAAATCCGTCCGACTTTGCCAAGCTGGCCAAAGAAAATTCGCAAGACCCGGGTTCGGCTGAACGCGGTGGCGATCTGGATTTCTTCGGCAAAGGCATGATGGTTCCACAATTTGAAGACATCGCTTTCAAGTTGAAAGAAGGCGAGATCAGCAATATCGTTGAATCCGATTTCGGCTTTCACATTATTCGCCTGACCGCCATCAAGCCTGCGACTTCACGCGCCTTGTCTGAAGTCAAAGACAATATTGTGGATGAAATCAGGCGCCAGCAAGCGGGTAAAAAATACGCTGAAATGTCCGAGATTTTTACCAACATGGTCTACGAGCAGTCCGACAGCCTGAAGCCTGTGGCTGACAAACTGGGTCTGAAAATTGAAGTGGTAGCCAACCTGACACGCAAGCAGAATGCTGCCTTGCCCAAAGGCGCTGCATTCAACCAGCCAAAATTTTTAAACGCCATTTTTTCTGACGAATCGACGCGCAACAAGCGCAACACCGAAGCCGTTGAGGTTGCACCGCGAGTGTTGATTGCCGGTCATGTGCTGGAATACAAACCGGTTACCAAGAGCCCGCTGTCTGAGGTAAAAGCGATCGTTGAAGACCGCGTGACAATCATCGAAGCAGAGAAGATTACCAAACAGGCCGGCGAAGCGAAACTGGCCAGTGTGCGCACTGGTGCTGAAGCAGACTTTGCGACGACTATCCCTGTGTCGCGCAATAAAACCGGTGGCCTTGCAGGCCCGGCAGTGGCGGCTATCATGCGTGCCAACACCAGCAAGTTGCCTGCCTATGTGGGCGTTGCCTTGCCAGGTCGCGGCTACAGCATTTACCGTATCAACAAGGTGAATGAAAATCTGGCTGACGAAACCATCGTTAAAGCCGAGCAGCAGCAGGTAGATGAATTTTTGGCCACGCAGGAAATGGCCGCTTATCTGGCCGTAATCAAGAAGCGGTCGAAAGCTGAAATTTTGAAACCAGTTGCTTTGGCCAAGACAGTAAATACAAGCAAATAAGAAAATAAGTAAATAATCAAGACTGGGGGATTTCGCTGAATGCGAAATCCCCTTTTTTTATCAGGAATTGCTCAGCTGATCCTTTGCCAGTGCAATAGCCGTCGCATCAAAGGATGCCAGTGAAATGTCGGTAAGAGGCAGCGCCTCTGCTGTATCGTACTGCAGAAAATTGCGATCAATCGAGCGCAGGTAAGCCGGATCGTAGTGAAGATCCAACAGTTCCTGCACCAGCGTCTCCATCTCCCCAGCTTCAGCCATTGCCTGCCATTGCCTGATTTTTTCGTGGCCATGCAGACTAGTCAGGTGCACCAGCTGCTTGCCCAGCAAATCGGCATCGGTCACAAAGTGCGTGTAGTCTTCCATCAGCAATTTGACCCGCAGTGCAGTTGCCGTTGTTAAGGCAATACAGGGCGAGCTGCGCATTTTTTCCATCAGCCGTTCCGGCACCCGCAAATTCCCGACTTTTTTACTTTCCGATTCGACGAAGACCACTTGCTCCGGTGAGTAGTGGCGCAAAGTTTGCCAGATGCGGGACTCAAACATCTTTTGCGAGGGCTGCGGCTCAGTCGGCAAATTACCCAGGACTGAGCCGCGATGGGCGGCCAGCTGTTCAAGGTCCAGTACCTGCGCACCGGCTCTTGCCAGCGCTTCCAGCAAACGGCTTTTACCGCTGCCTGTGGTGCCGCAGATGACGCGAAATTGCAAACGTTCAGCCTGATCTTCCAGCATCAGATTGACTGCCCGCCGATATTCTTTATAGCCCCCGTCAAGCTGCACCGCATGCCAGCCAATCTTGGCCAGAATGTGTGCCATGGCGCCACTGCGATTGCCGCCGCGCCAGCAATAAATGAGCGGCTTCCAGTCGCGTGGCTTGTCAATAAACTGCGTCTCCAGATGCTGCGAAATATTGCGTGCGACAAGCGCTGCACCAATTTTCTTGGCATCGAATGCGCTGGTCTGTTTGTACAGTGTGCCAACCTGAACGCGTTCAGCATCATGCAGCACCGGGCAGTTGATCGCACCCGGAATATGGTCTAACGCAAATTCGGATTCGGAACGCACATCAATGATGCTGTCATAGTTATCCAGCGATGGCAGTACCTCTTCGACTGCAAGCAGAGCGGGATATTTCATTATTCGGTTTTCAATGTTCAATGCAGCAGGGATTTGAGTACAGGCCACACATTGTTGAGCATCAGTGGCTGTGCGGCCTGATTGGGATGAATGCGGTCAGCCTGAAAAAATTTGTCGGTGTCTTCCAGACCACGCAATAAAACAGGCGCGAGCCGCACGCCTTTTTCCTTAGCCAGACCCTGAAACAGTGCGCTGAAGCGCTTGCTGTAGTCGGGGCCATAGTTGGGTGGGATTTGCATCGGGATGATAAGTACCTGCGCGCCAGCTGCAACAGAGAGCTGAATCATATCGCGCAGCCTGGCCTGTGTTGCTGCCAGTGACAGGCCGCGCAAGCCGTCGTTGGCACCCAGCTCAAGCAGCACGATGGACGGATGATGCTGTTTCAACAGCGAGGGCAGGCGTGCGCTGCCACCAGCTGTGGTTTCGCCGCTGATGCTGGCGTTAACGACAACGGCATCAGTTTTTTCGTTTTGCAAACGACTTTCCAACAACCTGACCCAGCCACTGCCGCGTGGCAGACCATATTCGGCGGAGATGCTATCGCCAAGCACGAGCAGGGTTTTTGTTGCAGAATACGCCGGCAGTGCTTGCAGCACGAAGAGGCACAGCAGCATGCTGAGCAATGACTGCAACGCGCCACCCGACCACCTGCGTGGATTCCTTCTTATATTCCTGGCCTGCATGAACGAACACTCCCCGACGTCACTGATCATTGAAGTTGCCGGACTCACCAAAAAAGTCGCCGATGCGAGTGGTGAACTGACTATTCTGAACGGCATTGATTTTACCGTGCGCACCGGCAGTACGCTCGCCATTGTTGGCGCCTCCGGCTCGGGTAAATCGACCTTGCTCGGCATGCTGGCCGGACTCGATACCCCCAGCTCCGGCTCGGTGAAAATCAATGGCATTGATTTGTTTTCACTGGATGAAGATGGCCGTGCGGCCTTGCGCATGCGCCAGCTTGGTTTCGTGTTTCAGTCGTTTCAATTGCTCGCGCATCTGACGGCGCTGGAAAATGTGATGCTGCCTCTGGAACTGCGCGGCGACCACGATGCAAAACAAAAAGCCGAAGCCATGCTGACGCGTGTCGGCTTGCAGCAGCGCTTAAGGCATTATCCGAAATATTTATCCGGCGGCGAACAGCAACGGGTTGCACTGGCCCGTGCTTTCGTCACCGAGCCGCCGCTGTTACTGGCCGACGAACCCACCGGTAGTCTTGATGCGGTAACAGGCGAAGCGGTGATCCGGCTGATGTTTGCGCTCAATCGTGAGCAGGGTTCAACGCTGGTGTTAGTGACCCATGATGCGTCGATTGCGGCGCAGTGCGAGAAAACTATTACCATCACGGCAGGACACCTCGTTCAAGCGTAAGCAGTGAGCTGATTTATTTCTGTCCGTATCGCCGGCATTAACTCACTTGCCGTCAGCCCAGCTGGACCAGTCCCTGCTGCCACCAGCACATCGGCTGCGGTGCCGTGCAGCCAGCATGCTGCCAGCGCGGCTTCCCATACTGGCCAGTGCTGGGCCAGCAGCGCACCGCATAAACCTGCAAGCACATCACCACTGCCTGCTGTTGCCAGCGCCGGGTTGCCGCTGGTGTTAATGACCAGCCTGCCATCGGGGTGGGCAATGATGCTGCCCGAGCCCTTTAAAATGACGACGGCGTTAAAGCGCCTAGCCAATTCTTTGGCCGCGTCCAGTCGGTGTGCCTGCACGGCTTCGCTGGATAGACCTAGCAGTCGTGCTGCTTCCAGCGGATGCGGTGTTAACAGGCTGGCTGCGCGCCGGTTTGCCAGTTTTTGTTCAAGTCCCGGCTCGATGGCGATCAGGTTCAAGGCGTCTGCGTCAAGTACCAGTGGCAAATTGCTGCTTAAGACCTTGGCAAGCAAGTCGACTGCAAGGCGCGCCATCCCCAGTCCGGGGCCGGCAACGGCTGCGCCGCGGGACAAATCAAGGGATTCGGCGCTGCGGCACATTAATTCGGGGCTCTGGCTATCGTAGGCTGGCGTTGGCCCGGCAAAGCCAGCGAACACACGGCCAGCGCCGGCCATAGCGGCCATTCTGGCGGCCAGGATGACTGCACCTGCCATGCCACTAGCACCGCCGATCACGGACAAGTCGCCGAAGCTGCCTTTGTGCGATGCATGCGGCCTTTTTTTCGCCGCCTGTGCAAATAACACCGGCGCATTCAACTCCGCTGCCGGTGAGCCGAACAAGGACCGGTCAATCCCCAGTTCTGCCACCTCAACTGCGCCGCTAAAATCCCGGCCGTTTGCCGTGTGCAGCCCGGGCTTGTTGGCAATACAGGTTACGGTGACGCTCGCATGAACGGCAATACCGTCCGCACCGATGACGCAGCCGGTATCAGCATCCAGCCCGCTGGCAACATCAATGGCAAGTACAGGGCAGGGCAGCGTGTTGATGAAAGCAATCAGTGTCTGAGCCGGCCCCTGAACCGGACGCACCAGGCCTATGCCGAACAGTCCGTCAATCACCAATTGCCAGCCAGTGCTCGCGGTGGCTTCCTGCAAACTGATAAAGGTGGCGTCGCTGTTTTGAGCGCGAACCAGCGCAGCGCTGGCATCAGCCGATGACATGTCCGTTGAAACCGGCATCACAACAAAAACATCGGCACCAAACTGTGCCAGGCCGACGGCGGCCAATAAGGCATCGCCGCCATTGTTGCCGGGGCCGGCGGCGATCAGTATGCGGGCATGTTTAATGGTTGGCAGTGCATGCAGTACGGCGGCGACAATTGCTTCAGCGGCGCGTTGCATCAGGGTGCCGGCTGCAAGGCCTGCTTGTGCTGCGTGCTCGATATCACGGATTTGTGCAACGTGATATAGCGAGCGCGAAGTCATTGGAACGAGCGTTCGCCGTAACGGGCCAGTGTCAGCCCTTCAGCATCAATGTCTGGCGTTTGTCCCGAAACCATGTCGGCGACCAGCTTGCCGCTGCCGGTGGCCATTGCCCAGGCGCCGGATCCATGACCTGCATTGACAAACACATTGCCAAACTTTGTCGGACCCAGCAGCGGCACGCCTTCAGGCAGCATGCCCGCCGGGCCGCACCAGAAATTTGCGGTGCGGTAGTTTGCCGCATTCGGAAACCAGTCGTCTGCCACTTTGACCATGGTGCTGATGGCCTTGCGATGCAAATTGACTGTTGAAGAGCCCATCTCGGCACAACCGGCCAGTCGAATCCGGTTACCCAGCCGGGTCATCGCAACCCGGTAAGTATCGTCAAAGACTGCGGTTTGCGGTGCCAGATCGAATTCCTGAATTGCGGTCGACGCTGAATAGACTTTGACCGGGTACAGCGGCATGCCGACCCCGATCGGCTTAAGCAAGCGGGCGCTGTCGCTGCCGGCGGCAACGACCACTGCATCGACATCAATGCTGCGACCGTCGACCTGAAAGCTGACGCCACCCAGCTCGGGCGCAATCGACTGTACTTCTTGATTGAACTGGAATTCGACGCCGCGATTTTGCGCCAGCGTCTTTACTTGTCTGACGAAGAGCGGGCAGTTGCCCACTTTGTCTGCCGGAATATAGAGCGCCGCATGAAAAGGTGCGGCATTGGCCAGCGCCGGTTCAAGTTCGCGTGCGGTTTGCGCTTCCAGCAATTCATGTTCGCTGCCAAACTGGCCCAGCATTTCCAGTATCGGCTGTGCCTGCTGCAGGTCGCGCGCGGTACGAAACATGACCATGACGCCGCTGCGCTGCTGAAAATCGAGTTGATGCGTTTGTGCCAGTTCAGTCATGAGGCCCGTGCTGTAGGCTGCCAGCCGGTGCAGATGGCGCTGGTTATGACTAAACCGTTCCAGCTGACATTCTTTCACCCAGCGCCGTATCCAGCGCCACATCGCCGGTTCAAATTGCGCACTGAAGGCAACCGGAGATTCGGGCCGGAACAGCATCGAAAAGATGCGCGAAGGCGTACCGGGCAACGCCCACGGACGCAAGCTCGCCGGTCCCATCAGATCCAGATTGCCGAAGCTCGCCTCTTGCGCCACGTTGCCATATCGCTCAAAAACGGTGACTTCATGGCCGGCTTCTGCCAGGTAATAGGCGGTACACACGCCGACAACACCGCCACCAATTACTGCAACTCGCATTGGACTCCAGATATCTACAAACCGGGCGAACCGGCTTGTCCGGGTCGCAGGGCAGGACTACGCCTGCATGTTTAACAATCTTGAATAAATTAAAGCCGCTATAGGGTAGCCGTAAATGACTTGCAAAACAATCTGTGTTGATCAGCGCTCATCGTTTGAGTGCATTTTCTTCGCTGCACATTGGGGCAGCAAAAATCCGGTAGTGCGATCGCAGTGCAACTTTGTCGTTGCGGCGCTACGGTTACGCGAGGCTGGCACCACGTTTACTTCTATAAATTCGTAATGGCAGTTGGCACGGGGCTTGCAAAAAAGCTAAGCAGTGCGACTCAGTCGTGCTCATTAAATTGATTTTCATCTCAATTGCCCATAGGGAGAACATGATGCCAGCATGCAGCCTTCTCAAGCACAGCAGTCACTCAGTCAAACGTACCCACACCCAGCCCCGGACTCGTCAGCAAACCTATCAAAGCAGCGCGAAGTCGCCGCGGATGGTGAGTAGGTCGGCATTGACTTTACCCATGACGACCACGCCGGACATGCCCACGCGGCTCGTGCAGGAGAAAGTCAAACCCATTCGCATCAATGGACTGAGCCAGCCTTTGAAGCCAAGCACGAAGGTGCATGCACCCCGAGCCAGAATAGTGGTGCATACCAATGATCTGCCCAAGGGCAAGCCCGGGAATGATTTCTGGGGCGCAGGCGGATTGAAATTTCCGCAGAAGACCGAAGCTGTAGATGATTACGACACCAATCGCGAACTGCGGGTCAAAAGTTTTTTACCCGGTGATGCGCCGCTGACCCATCTGCGCAAAGGGCCTTACGACACCCGCCCTCTGAAATATCTGTGGACACTTGACCAACACGGGATGAATTTTGTTCGCGAGATGACACCTTTCGCCAGTTCGCGCGGCATTGTCCTGCATTCCAAAATCAGTCCGATGGCGGTCGTGGGTGGCGAAATCTGGTTTTCACCGGAAGAAGACGCGGTGTACGTGAATTTTTGCTCGGGCCGTTATCCGCTGGAAGATCAGGCCGCCGTCGATGTTGTTGGCAAGCTTTTGCTGTATCAGGCTAAAAAAGTGTATGTGGTCTTGTCGCCGGAGCGTTATGGCGAGGTCACGCCTGTGTTGTATGAATGTCAGGATGATGTGCCCGTCTTCAGTTCGACATTGAATGCAGCACAATCACAGCCCTTGTAGCGCAGCTTCGACGGCTAGCGCCACACCGATCAGGTGCGCATCCGTCATTGCCGGGCCGGCCAGCATCAGGCCAACCGGCAAGCTGCCGCTGGCGTGACAGGGCAGGGAAATGGCGCAGCCGTCGAGCAAATTAATCAGCGAGGGATTACGCAATAACAAACGGTTGGCATCAAAAAATGCGTCTTCCGATGCTTCAAGGTTCGCAATGACGGGCGCCACAATGGGTACGGTCGGCATCAGCATTGCATCGAAGCCGCTCAGTTCGGCCTCCATACGCGTGATCCATGTTGTTCTTGCCTGATGCAAGTGCGTAATTTCGGCAGGAGAATAATTGGCGCCAAGCTGCATGCGTTTGGCGACGCGCTGGTCATATTGATCGCCATGCTGTGTCAGCAGGGTCTGATGCCAGGCCCAGGCTTCGATGGGTGCAAAGCGATTAATCTGCTGCGCTTCTTCCAGCAGCGTCATCGGCAATTCGACAAGCGTGGCACCGGCTGCCGAAAGTATCGATAAGGCTGCCGCAAAGCTCGCTGCAACATGGGCATCGAGGTCGGCCATGACAACGGCTGCTGGCAGGGCAAAACGCAAACCGGCCAAAGGCAAGGCGGGCACGTTCAAACGCGTGTCGGCGATTACGCTGTCAATCAGCAGGCAGTCTTTGACCGAGCGGGTCATCGCGCAAATGGTGTCGAGTGACGGCGCCAGTGGAATTGTGCCTGCGACAGGTACCCGACGCATCGTGGGTTTGAAGCCGACCAGACCACATAGTGCTGCCGGAATCCGGATCGAGCCGCCCGTGTCCGAACCAATGCCGGCCATGCAGATGCCGGCCGCCACTGACACCGCAGCGCCGGAAGAAGAGCCACCCGGAATTCGCGCAACCAGCGCATCTGCCGGATTGGACGGGGTGCCGTAGTGCGGGTTTAAGCCAACGCCGGAAAAAGCAAACTCGGTCATATTGGTCTTGCCAATGATGGCCGCTCCTGCACGGCGCAGGCGCGCAACAACCGGTGCGTCAGCGCTAGCCGGAGCGGCATCGCGCAATACCAGCGAGCCGGCAAGCGTGGTCTCACCGGCGACATCGAGCAAATCCTTGATCGAGACCGGCAAGCCTGCCAGTGCCGGCCGGTTTGCCATTGCGGTATTGTCGGCCAGAGCCGCCGCAGCCAGTGCAGTGTCAGCATACAGGCGGGTGAACACAGCGGGTATTTGTGCTGCGCGTTCAAGGCAAGCGCTGATGCGCTGCTGATGGTTGAGGCCATCGGGTTCTGTGAAGGCAGGCTCGGACAAGGAAGGTGGCGTCATGGGGCAGCGTTTTTAAATCAAACAGAGTAAGTCCTAGAGCATACCTGAGCCTGAATTGGCAGGAGCGAGTCATTGCAGTGGGCTCAAAGTTCAGGGTCTGTCAGGGTATAATCGCGCCTTTGCAATTGAACCTGCGGTGCACGTATTTTTGCTGCATTCGCGCCAACGCCCCTCTTCGCTATGCTCATCCTGCCAGGCTGTAGTGCCCTGTCTGTTTTTCGTTCCCAACGCTTATTGTCACAACTGAAAGAAATTGAAGCGAGTGTCGTTGATATCAGCGCCCGTTTTGTTCATTTTGTTGAAGCCAGCGTCCCGCCCTCACCAGAAGAAATCAGCCGGCTCAATGCCTTGCTGACCTACGGTGATCTTTTTGCCGGTACTGAGTCAGGCGAACAATTCGTGGTGATCCCGCGCCTGGGCACCATTTCGCCCTGGGCCAGCAAAGCCACCGACATTGCCCACAATTGCGGCATGGCGCAGGTGCATCGTATAGAACGCGGTGTAACGTATTACGTCAGCCTGAAGTCTGGCTTGCTGGGCGGCGTAAAAAAACTCGACGCCGATAAAGTGGCGGCGATTACCGATTTGCTGCATGACCGGATGACGGAAATGGTGATTCGCGATGCGCAGCAAGCGTCAGCTTTATTTAAAGAACTGCAGCCGCAAGCGCTGGCTTTTATTGATATCAGCGCCGGTGGCAAACAGGCACTGCATAGCGCCAACATTGAACTGGGTCTGGCCTTGTCGGACGACGAAATCGTTTATCTGTTTGAAGCCTTCACGCAAGCCAAGCGCAACCCCACGGATGTGGAACTGATGATGTTTGCACAGGCAAACAGCGAACACTGCCGGCATAAAATATTTAATGCCGACTGGACCATCGACGGTGTGGCGCAAGACAAGTCGCTGTTTGCGATGATCAGAAATACCCATCAGCTGGCACCCAAGGGCACCATCGTTGCCTACTCCGATAATTCATCGGTGATTGAAGGCGCGACGGTTTCACGCTTTTATCCGCGTGCAGCAGCTGGCAATGTGTATCAGGCTTCTGATGAGCTGACGCATATTTTGATGAAGGTGGAAACGCACAATCACCCGACTGCGATTTCGCCGTTTGCTGGTGCGGCAACCGGGGCCGGTGGTGAAATTCGCGACGAAGGCGCAACCGGGCGCGGCGCCAAGCCCAAGGCTGGCCTGACCGGCTTTACCGTCTCCAACCTGGCCATCCCGCATGCGGTGCGCCAGTGGGAAAATGCGCGTGATGTGAACGAAGCCGTGGCCTCACGCGCTCCGGGCACGGCTGGCATGACCGGCAAGCCCGAGCGTATTGCATCAGCGCTGGAGATCATGATTGACGGCCCGCTCGGTGGCGCCGCATTCAACAATGAATTTGGCCGGCCAAATCTGGGCGGCTATTTCCGCACCTACGAGCAGAACGTGGCTGGCAGCGTTTACGGTTATCACAAGCCGATCATGATTGCCGGCGGCATAGGCAGCATTTCTGCGCTGCACACCAAGAAAAATGATCTGCCCGTTGGCAGCCTGCTGATCCAGCTTGGCGGACGCGGCATGCGTATCGGCATGGGTGGCAGTGCGGCGTCATCGATGACCACCGGCAGCAACACCGCCGATCTGGATTTTGATTCGGTTCAGCGCGGTAATCCGGAAATGGAAAGACGGGCACAGGAAGTGATCAATGCCTGCTGGGCGATGGCAGACGTCAATCCTATTTTGTCGATTCACGACGTGGGCGCGGGTGGCCTGTCGAATGCTTTCCCGGAAATTACCAATGACGCCGGCCGTGGCGCGATTTTTGATTTGCGCAAAGTACCGCTGGAAGAAAGCGGTCTGGCACCAAAAGAAATCTGGAGCAATGAATCCCAGGAGCGTTATGTGCTGGGCATAGCCCCTGCCAGCCTGCCGCTGTTCAAGCTGCTGTGCGAACGCGAGCGTTGCCCGTTTGCGGTGGTCGGCGTTGCCACTGAAGAGCGGCAACTGCGGGTGATCGACCCTGAGCATGATAACTATCCGGTTGATATGCCAATGGATGTCTTGCTGGGCAAACCACCGAAAATGCACCGGGATGTCAGCCGCGTCGCGCAAAGCTTAGCGCCACTGGATTTGACCGGCATTGCACTGGACGACGCGATTGAACGCGTTTTGCGTCTGCCAACGGTGGCCGACAAATCTTTCCTCATCACGATTGGCGACCGTAGTGTTGGTGCCCATACGTCACGCGACCAAATGGTCGGGCCATGGCAAGTGCCGGTGGCTGATTGCGCCGTCACCACCATGAGTCATGAAGGCTATCTGGGTGAAGCGATGGCGATGGGTGAACGCACCCCACTTGCGGTCATTAACGCCCCCGCATCCGGCCGTATGGCCGTTGGCGAAGCGCTGACCAACATCGCCGCAGCATCCATTGCAGCGATAGGCGACATCAAATTATCGGCCAACTGGATGGCAGCTTGTGGCCAGCCGGGTCAGGATGCGGCCCTCTTTGACACCGTAAAAGCGGTTGGTATGGAACTCTGTCCGGCGCTCGGCATCAGCATCCCGGTGGGTAAAGATTCATTATCCATGCGCACTACGTGGCAAGAAGGTGGCGAGTCAAGATCGGTGACTTCGCCGGTGTCGCTGATTGTGTCGGCCTTTGCGCCGGTGACAGATGTGCGGCTGACGCTGACGCCGCAACTGCGCAAGGATGCCGGTGAGACTGCGCTGATTGTGATTGATCTGGGCCGCGGCAAAAACCGTCTGGGTGCATCGGCTTTTGCGCAAGTGATGCAGCAGATTGGCAATGAAGTGCCGGACGTGGACAGTGCGGAAGACCTGAAAGCATTTTTTGCAGCCATTCAGCAACTCACACGCGAGCAGCAGATCCTCGCCTACCATGACCGTTCCGACGGTGGCCTCTTTGTGACGCTGGCAGAAATGGCTTTCGCCGGTCACAGCGGACTCTCGGTCAACCTCGACATTCTGGCCATGGAGAGTGAGCACGCCGCCGATTGGGGCGACTCGAAAAACTGGGCCAGTCAGGTCGGCGAGCGCAGAAATGACCTGACTTTGCGGGCCTTGTTTAACGAAGAACTGGGCGCAGTGATTCAGGTCAGGGCCGAGAAAAAGTCCGACGTCATGACGGTGTTGCGCGAACATGGGCTGGGAGCCTGCAGCCACATTATCGGCAAGCCTAACGACCGTGATGTGATCGAATTCACCCGTGACGCCAAAGTCATCTACAACCAGCCACGCACGCATTTGCAGCGGGCCTGGAGCGAAACCAGCTGGCGCATTGCCCGTCTGCGTGACAATCCGGCCTGTGCCGACGCCGAATATGATCGCCTGCTCGACGCGACCGATCCGGGCATGACACCCAAGATTAGCTTCAATGTGCAGGAAGATGTTGCGGCTCCCTTCATCAATGCCGGTGCCAGACCAAGGGTGGCAATTCTGCGTGAGCAGGGCGTCAATTCCCATGTCGAGACCGCCTATGTGATGCACAAAGCCGGCTTTGAAGCGGTGGATGTGCACATGAGCGACCTGATAGCGGGTCGTGCGCACTTGTCCGACTTCAAAGGCGCGATTGCTGTTGGCGGTTTCTCTTACGGCGACGTGCTGGGTGCCGGTGAAGGCTGGGCCAAGACCATTTTGTTCAACGCCAGTTTGTCGGACCAGTTTGCGCAATTTTTCGGGCGTTCTGACAGCTTTGCGCTCGGCATTTGCAATGGCTGCCAGATGATGAGCAATCTGAAATCCATCATCCCCGGTGCGCAGGCGTGGCCTAAATTCACGCGCAACAAGTCCGAACAGTTTGAAGCCCGTTTTGTGATGGTTGAAGTCGCTGACTCACCATCGATTCTGTTTGCCGGCATGGCTGGTACGCAAACACCGATTGCGGTTTCGCACGGCGAAGGCTTTGCCAATTTTGACCAGACCGGCAGCGAGCAGGATGCGCTGGTGGCACTGCGTTTCGTGGACAACTTTGGTGCGGCCAGCGAAGCCTATCCGTTTAACCCGAATGGCTCGCCACAGGGAACCACAGCAGTGACTACGCCTGACGGACGCTTTACGGTGATGATGCCGCATGCTGAACGGGTGTTCCGTACGGTGCAGCATTCCTGGCATCCGGCCGGATGGAACGAAGAAGGGCCGTGGATGCGGATGTTTGGCAATGCCCGCAAGTGGGTGGGCTAAAGCAAGTGGGCTGAACAAAGCCTGAATAAAAAAAACAGGCGCTCAATGAGCGCCTGTTTTTTTTGCGAAGATTCTTGATCAATTACTGAATCTTGGCTTTCTTTTTCAGGTCTTGCTGGAAGGCTTGCAGTTTTTTCTGCTGCATGGATTCACCGATTTGTTTTTTGACTTCGTCAAAGCCCGGCACTTGCGCGTCGCGGGTTTCTTCGAGTTTGATCACATGGTAGCCAAACTGGGTTTTGATCGGTGTTGGTGTGACTTCACCTTTTTTCAACGCAACCATCGCGTCGGAAAATGGTTTGACGAAAGCGCTTGGTGGCGCCCAGCCCAGGTCGCCGCCTTGTGCGCCTGATCCAGGATCAGTTGATACCTTGGCCAGTTCTTCAAACTTGCCGCCGGCTTTCAGCTTGGCGATGATGCCCTTTGCGTCTTCTTCTTTTTCAACCAGGATGTGACGTGCGTGGTATTCCTTGCCGCCGGACTGGGCCTTGAACTTGTCGTACTCGGCCTTCATCTCATCGTCCTTGACCGGATTTTTCACCAGGTACTCGGTGGCGAGTGCACGAATCATGATCGACTGGCGTGCCAGTTCGATTTGATTTTTTACGTCAGGGCGATTGGCTACGCCTTGCTTGTCGGCTTCCTGAGCCAGTACTTCACGATTGATCAGTTCATCCTTGATCATTGCGCGCATTTCCGGCGTGTCTTGCTGACCCTGCTGGACCATTTGCTGGACCATGGCGTCAACCCGGCTGGATGGAACTGGCTTACCGTTAACAACGGCGATATTTTGGGCAAATGAAGGCAGGCAAGCGGAGGTCGCAAGCAGCACCATCAGACGAGCGGATTTCAAATTCATCATGGTCGTAAGGGTTAGAGTTTGTCGGAAAAAATCATGGCATCCCAAGTACGAATGCCTGGTTAACTGCTACTTGCGTCGGCCTCAACCGGGGTCAATAAGGTCAGGGCAAGCGCATGTATTTCTTTGTGCATCATCTCGCGCAGGCAATCATACACCAGCCTATGCCGGGCGACGCGACTGAGCCCTTCAAAGCGTGTCGAGACCAGCCGCAGACGGTAATGTCCGCCGCCTGAAGCAGCGCCGGCGTGGCCGGCATGCAGGGCCGACTCATCCTGAATGTCACAAGGAACAGGGCCGAACTCGGCAAGCAGGATTTGTTCGATTTGCTGTTGACGCGGGTTCATTCTGCTTCCTTGACATAGCGCGACAAAAACAGACTCTGGCCGATTACAAACACCAGCATCAGTCCGAGGAAACCGAATAATTTAAAGTTGACCCAGAACGCCAGCGGGAAATTGGCACCGATATACAAGTTAAGCGCGCCCATCACTAAAAAGAACAAGCCCCACGCCAGATTCAATTTGCGCCAGACGGGCTCGGGCAAATCCAGCTGCGCGCCGATCATCGATTTGATCAGATTTTTTTTGAACAAAATCGGACTCAGCAGCAATGCAGCAGAGAAGCACCAGTAAAGCACGGTTGGTTTTAGCTTGATGAATTGTTCATCATGAAAATAGATGGTCGCGCCGCCGAACACCGCAATAATGACAAAGGACACCCATAACATGTTGTCGACCTTCTTGCGCCGCGCAAGCAGCCAGCCGATCTGCGCCACGGTGGCGATGATGGCAACCGCGGTTGCCAGCAATATCGGCGCTTGCGCCAGACTGACTTCGCCACCCGACACCAGTGCCGATAAATAATGGCTGCCAAAAGCCTGTGCGGCTTCAGGGTTAGCGCCGGTCAGTTTGAAGACAACAAAAAACAGGATGACCGGAAACAGGTCGAATAGCAATTTCATTCAATACTCGCAGTGAGGTGTTAGCCGACGGGCTCAAAACGCAGGGAAGCCGAGTTAATACAGTAGCGTAAACCAGTCGGTGGCGGGCCGTCCGGAAATACATGCCCCAGGTGGGCATCGCACACATTGCACAAGATTTCAGTACGCGCCATGCCGTAACTATTGTCTGTTTTTTCCGTAACATGCGCAGGATTGAGCGCACGAAAGTAGCTGGGCCAGCCGCAACCCGAATCGAATTTCGCATCGGACTCAAACAAGGCGGTGTCACAACACACGCAATGGTAAATACCGTGCGCATGATGATCCCAGTAGCGGCCGGTGAACGCGCGCTCAGTTGCCGCATGGCGGGTCACTTCGTATTCCATAGGCTCGAGCATGGCGCGCCATTCGGCATCGCTGCGGTTTATTTTTTTATCTGACATAGTCGGTCTCCAGGCCGTTGATATTCACGACGAACAACTGACTTCAAGCTTGCCGGCCCAATCGGGTGGCAAGGCGGCATAGTGCGCATGTTCTGGCTGTTCGTCAAAGGGATGCTGCAAAATAGTCAGCAGTTTTTCTACTTCCGAAAAATCTTTTTGCTGGGCTTTGTCGATCGCAATCTGGGCCAGATAATTGCGCAGCACATATTTCGGATTGACCCGGTTCATAGCCTGAGCACGTGCGGCATCGATACTGTTTTCTTGCCGTAGCCGGGCGCGGTATTGCAAAGCCCAGGCATCGAAGGCGGCGCGGTCAAGGAACAGGTCGCGCAAGGGCGCATCTCCCTGTGTATCACTCAGGTCTAATGCAGCAAGCCGGCGGAAAAACAGCGGGAAATCAACACGGCTGCGCTGCAAGATCAACAACAAGGCATCGATCAATTCTTGATCGTTTTCCATCGTCGCAACGAGCCCAAGCTTGGCATGCCAGAGCGTAGCCATCTTGCGGTCAAAGCGGGGCTGATAATCTGCCAGTGCCGCATGCACATCATCGACTTCGCTGATCAAAGGCAGCAAAGCCTGACCCAAAGCATAGCAATTCCAGTGGCCGATTTGCGGCTGCATTTTGTAGGAATAGCGCCCCTGGCTGTCCGTGTGGTTGCAGATATGCGCCGGGTCGTAGGCTTCCATGAAACCGAAAGGACCGTAGTCCAGCGTGAGCCCCAGAATGGACATGTTGTCGGTATTAAGTACGCCATGCATGAAACCGACCGCTTGCCACTGAGCCACCAGCTCTGCGGTACGGCCGGTGACTTCCTGCAGCAGTGCCTGATAAGGCTGGGCGACGTCGCTTAATTCGGGATAGCTGCGGGCAATCACATAGTCAGCCAGAGTTTGCAATTCTTGCTGACGATCATTTTGATACCAGTGCTCAAAAGACCCGAAGCGCACGAAGCTCGGTGCCATGCGCGTAACCACCGCCGTAGTTTCCGGTGTCTCGCGCATCACGCGCTGGTCTGAACCGATGACGGACAAGGCTCGCGAAGTCGGAATCCCCAAGCCTGCCATGGCTTCGGAACAGAGAAATTCGCGGATTGAGGAGCGCAGCACCGCACGACCGTCACCCATGCGCGAATACGGCGTCATGCCGGCGCCTTTTAACTGCAACTCGTATGCGCCTTCTGGTGAAACGGAGGGCGCGGCTGCTTCACCAAGCAAAATCGCGCGGCCGTCTCCAAGCTGACCGGCCCAGACGCCGAACTGATGCCCTGAATACACCGCTGACAGCGGTGCCGATTGGGCATGGCGGGCATTGCCACTAAACACCTGCAAAAAACCTTCGCTGTGCAAAGCGGCCGCATCAAGACCAATCAAGTCTGCTGCTGCCGGGTTGGCACAAACCAGATAAGGCGCAGGCAGCGGCGTTGAAGCCAGGCGTGTATAAAACGCCGGCGGCAATGCCGCAAAGCTGTTTGTCAGGGGCAGTGTGGCCACACTGTGGCGCAGGGTAAGTCGTGTGTCGGGAGAATTCATGTGGGCTTCTGTTACGATTGGCGACGCACTAAAACAATTTGGTGCAACAGGCCGTTAGAGCCGAAGACCGTATTTTGACAGAGAAGAGGAGACCGCATATGAACGCCCCAGACCCTACCCAGATTACTTCCCTTAAGCATCGCTGCAGTGCCGAAGAATGGCAGGCCCGGATTGACCTTGCTGCCTGCTACCGATTGGTTGCGACCTTCGGCTGGAGCGATCTGGTTTTTACCCACATTACTTCACGCGTGCCGGGCACGGATCATCATTTCCTGATCAACCCCTACGGCATGATGTTTGATGAAATCACCGCTTCCTCGCTGGTAAAAATTGATTTGGCCGGTAACAAGCTCGAAGAGTCACCATTCCCGGTCAACCCTGCCGGCTTCACCATTCACTCGGCCATTCATGCTGCGCGCGATGATGCGCAATGTGTGTTGCATGTGCATAGCTTGAATGGCGTGGCCGTCTCAGCGCAGGAAGCAGGCGTGCTGCCTTTGTCGCAGCAATCGATTTTTGTGCTGAACAGCCTGGCTTATCACGACTACGAAGGGCTGGCATTGAATGACGAAGAAAGACCGCGTCTGGTAGCAGACTTCGGCGACAAACTCTATCTGATGCTGCGCAATCATGGTCTGCTCACTGTGGGCAAAACCGTCGCCGATGCATTTTTGAATATGTATATTTTCGAAACCGCTTGCACCATTCAGGTCAGAGCGATGGCTGGCGGTGCGCCTTTACGCATGATCGAAGAGAAAATCATCGACAACGCGATGGAGCAGGCTAGAGTCGTCACCAAGTCGCAGGGCGGCATGCTGGCATGGCCGGCACTGTTGCGCAAATTAGACCGGACCAACCCCGGCTATGATCAATAATGCGCCAATAAAAAATACATACAAAATACATACAAAACGTATAAAAATTCGGAGACTCTCATGCACGCACAAGCACAATTTACCGACCTTCAGCACAGCAAAGCCGAAGACTGGAAAGTCATCGGCGAAGATTTCAAAGCCTATGCCGCCGCACTGCCGGCACGAATCGTCGCCCACCTGAAATTACTGGACGGAGATTTTGGCGGCTTTCCGGTTGACCGGCTTACGCACAGCTTGCAGACCGCCACCCGTGCCTATCGCGATGGCAAAGATGAAGAATATGTGATCTGTGCGCTGCTGCATGACATTGGCGACACCCTGGGCAGCTTTAACCATCCCGATATTGCCGCGGCCATTTTGAAACCCTTCGTCAGCCCTGAAAATTTCGAGATGATCGAAAAGCACGGCCTGTTTCAGGCCTATTATTTTTTCCATTTTCTGGGCATGGATCGCAATCTGCGCGACCAGTTCAAAGGCCAGCCTGTGTATGACCGCACGCTGGAATTTTGCGAAAAATACGATGCGCCGGCTTTTGATAAAGACTACGACACCCTGCCTCTATCCTTTTTCGAGCCTATGCTGCAGCGCCTGATGGCCAAGCCAAAACAGACGATTTATACGATGGCGCAAAACTGATTTTTTACTGTTTGTTGCGTCGCACGATAGAAAGTCATTGACGAAATTAGAACGCTCGTTCGAAAATCCACGCATAAAAACATTGCAGTGCAATACAAGGGAGACATGATGTCGCAGTATCCGCAGAGCCCATTGATGGGCCAAATGATGAGTCAGCCTTTACTGATTTCCAGCCTGATTCAACACGCAGACCGCTATTACCCGACGACGGAAATCGTCTCGCGCCGGGTCGAAGGCGACATCCATCGCTACACCTATCATGACTGCCATCAGCGTTCAAAGAAGCTGGCAAATGTGCTGAAGGATTTCGGCGTAAAGATGGGCGAGCGGGTCGCGACACTTGCATGGAACGGCTATCGTCATCTCGAAGCCTACTATGCCGTCTCCGGTTCTGGCGCAGTACTGCACACGATTAATCCGCGATTGCATCCTGAACAAATTGCCTACATTGCCAATCATGCGGAAGATCAGTATCTGTTTTTTGATCTGAACTTTCTGCCCGTAGTCGAAGCAGTCGCCCCTTTGTGCAAGACCATCAAAGGCTTTGTGATGCTGTGCGAGCGCGATCGCATGCCGGCAAGCACCAGCATTGCCAATCTGCTGTGCTACGAAGATTTGCTGTCTGCTGCATCCGCTGATTACAGCTGGCCGCTGTTTGATGAAAACTCGGCTTCAAGTCTCTGCTACACCTCGGGCACGACCGGTAATCCCAAGGGCGCTTTGTATTCGCATCGCTCCACGCTTTTGCATTCGTTTGCGTCCGCTTTGCCGGACGCGCTCAATGTGTCGGCGCGCGATGTGGTACTGCCAGTGGTGCCCATGTTCCACGTCAATGCCTGGGGTCTGCCTTACTCGGTGCCGCTGACCGGCGCCAAGCTGGTGTTTCCCGGCCCGGCTCTGGATGGCAAATCCATTTATGAATTGTTCGAGCAGGAGAAAGTGACTTTCTCGGCCGGCGTGCCAACCGTGTGGCTGGGTCTGCTGACCTATATGGGGCAGAACAAGCTGAAGTTTTCCAGCTTCAAGCGCACCGTCATTGGCGGCTCAGCCTGCCCGCCTGCGATGATGAAAGCCTTCCGCAAAGATTACGGCGTGGAAGTCGTGCATGCGTGGGGCATGACGGAAATGTCACCGCTGGGCACCTGCTGCACGCTGCTGTCCAAGCATGAACAGTTGTCGGAAGAAGAACGTGAAGCCATTCTGAGCAAGCAGGGACGTGCCATTTATGGCGTTGACATGAAGATTGTGGACGACGCTGGTAAAGAGCTGCCCTGGGATGGAAAAACCTACGGCAATCTACTGGTCAAAGGACCGTGGGTGATCGGCAGTTATTACAAGCAGGAAGGCGGCGATGTGCTGGAAGACGGCTGGTTCCCGACTGGTGACGTGGCCGTGATTGATATAGAAGGCTATATGCAAATCACTGACCGCAGCAAGGACGTCATCAAGTCCGGCGGCGAGTGGATTGGCACCATCGATCTGGAAAATATCGCTGTCTCGCATCCGGCGGTGTTGCAAGCTGCCTGTATCGGCGTCATGCATCCGAAATGGGATGAACGGCCACTGCTGGTCGTGGTCAGGAAGCCGGGCATGGAAGTCAGCCGCGAAGAACTGCTGCAGTTCTACGACGGCAAAATTGCCAAGTGGTGGACACCGGATGATGTGGTGTTTACGGACGCCTTGCCGATTGGTGCGACCGGAAAAATTCTCAAAAATAAAATTCGCGATACCTATCGCGACCATCAACTGCCGACTGCCTGAATGATGCAGACGTTTGACTGATCATTCTGTCCTGGAAAGGTAGTGCACGTGGAATTCACTCTGATTTCCTTGCTGAACGGCTTGAGCTACGGGCTCTTGCTGTTCATGTTGTCGTCGGGTCTGACGCTTATTTTCAGCATGATGGGTGTGCTCAATTTCGCGCATGCCAGCTTTTATATGATCGGTGCTTACTTTGGCTACGCCATCAGTAACGCACTGGGCTTCTGGCCGGCACTGGTGCTGGCACCGTTGGCAGTAGGGCTGCTGGGGGCGCTGGTTGAACGTTATGGCCTGCGCACCGTGCACAAATACGGCCATATTCCCGAGCTGCTGTTTACCTTCGGCCTCTCTTACGTGGCGGTCGAACTGGTGCAGCTGATCTGGGGCCGGGCGGCGGTGCCTTATAAAATTCCTGCTGCGCTCGATGGTCCCCTGTTTACTTTGTACACTACCGCGTTTCCGATGTACCGCGGCTTCATGATGTTAGTCGCGCTCGTAATGCTGGTGGCGGTTTATCTGGTACTGACTCGCACTCGTATTGGCATGGTGATTCAGGCTTCCTTGACCCACCCCGATGCGGCCGAAGCGCTGGGGCACAATGTGCCGCGGGTGTTCATGCTGGTGTTTGGCGGTGGTTGCGCATTGGCCGGGCTGGCCGGTGTCATTGGCGGCAATGCCTTTGTGACCGAACCGGCTATGGCAGGCACTGTTGGCAGCATTATTTTTGTGGTGGTCGTGGTCGGCGGCATGGGTTCGCTGGCTGGTGCGCTGCTGGCTTCTGTCCTGATCGGTTTGTTGCAGACCTTTGCGGTCGCACTCGACTGGTCGCTGCAATCCTTGCTGGCCAACTTTGGCGCGCAAGTCGCCAGCGATGCGCCTTACTTCCGCCTGTTTTCCATCACGCTGGCTGAACTCGCGCCTATCCTGCCGTATTTATTGCTGGTGCTAGTGCTGATTTTCCGTCCCAAGGGCTTGCTCGGAACGAGGGAGGGATGATGACTTATCGTGACACCACTTATCCATCCATCCATTACACCCCAGTCAATCTGGGACGCTGGGCGGTCTGGCTCAGTTATGCCCTGATTTTGCTGCTGGCGCCCAAACTATTTGCGTCCGGTTCGGGCTTGTCTATCCTGTCGCAGATGGGCACGATGATGATTTTTGCGCTGTCCTACAACATGTTGTTGGGGCAGGGCGGCATGCTCTCGTTTGGCCATGCGGTGTATTCCGGCCTGGGGGCATTTTTTGCCATCCATGCGATCAACATGGCCTCGGGCGGCAGCTTCGCCATCCCGCTGACCTTAGTGCCTTTGGTCGGTGGCATTGCCGGCCTGTGTTTTGGCATGCTGTTCGGTTATGTCACCACCAAGCGTTCCGGCACAACCTTCTCGATGATTTCGCTGGGCATCGTTGAACTGGTGTTTGCCTGCTCGCTGATGTTCCCGGGTTTTTTCGGTGGCGAGGGTGGCGTGTCGGCGAACCGCGTAATTGGCAAGCCGCTGTTCGGTATTAGTTTTGGTCCGCAGATCGAGGTGTACTACCTGATCGCGTTCTGGCTCTTTATCAGCACGGTGGGCATGTTTGCCATTGCGCATACACCGCTGGGTCGTATTGCCAATGCCGTGCGCGACAATCCTGAACGGGTTGAATTTATCGGCTACAACACGCAAAGCGTGCGCTATCTGATGCTGATTTTATCGGCATTTTTTGCCGGTATTTCGGGCGGACTGTCGGCGATTAATTTTGAAATTGTCAGTGCTGAAAATGTCAGTGCCTTACGCTCCGGCGCGGTACTGCTGTTTACTTTTATTGGCGGCATCGGCTTCTTTTTCGGCCCTTTGCTGGGCGCGGTCATGGGTGTGTTTCTGACGGTGCTGCTGTCTGAATTTACCAAAGCATGGCAACTGTATCTGGGCGTATTTTTTATCCTGACCGTGATGTATGCACCGGGTGGTCTGGCCAGTATTTTGATGATGCTGTTTCGCGTCGTCGTGCACAAACGGCTGTCTCGGATTTTGCCGGCACTCGCTGGCGTCTGCGTGTCAGGCTTGATTGCCTTGACCGGTGTGGTGATGCTCATTGAAATGCTGTACCACCTGACGCTGGAGTCTGCCAACGGCACGACAATGAAGCTGTTCGGGCGCATGGTCGATACCGCACTGCCTGCCCAGTGGGCAATTTGCGTGGCGGTGATGCTGGTTGGCGTGATTGCTTTCCTGTTTGCGCGCACGCCTTTTGCGTTGTGCTGGGGTGAAGTGAACGCCGAAATTGAACAACTGGCGCTGAGGTCAAGCAAATGAACGCACGCTCACTGGAAATCAATGATCTGCGCAAGAGTTTCGGCAGCGCCGAGATTATTCGCGGGATTAATTTATCGGTCGCGCCGGGCGAACGCATTGCCATCATTGGACCCAACGGTGCGGGAAAATCCACACTGTTTAATCTGATCTCGGGTCGCTTCATGCCGTCCTCCGGGCAGATTCTGTTGAACGGACAGGAAATTTCGGGGCTGGCACCGTATCAGATCAATCGCCTTGGCTTGTCGCGCAGTTTTCAGATCACGAATATTTTTCATCAGTTGTCCGTCTTTGAAAATTTACGCTGCGCGGTGCTCTGGTCTCTGGGTTACCGCTACTCGTTCTGGCAAAAACTTGATGCACTGCGCGATGCGAAAGAACGTGCGGAACAAGTGATGGAATCCATTGGTCTTGGCTGGCGCTCGAATACCTCGGCCGGTCTGCTGACCTATGCCGAGCAAAGAGCGCTGGAAATTGGCATCACCATTGCCGGTGGCGCGGACGTCATCTTGCTCGACGAGCCTACCGCCGGCATGAGCCGCTCCGAGTCAGATGCCGCGGTGTCCCTGATCAGCAAGGTCACCGAAGGCAAAACCTTATTGATGGTGGAGCATGACATGAGCGTAGTGTTTGGCCTGGCCGACCGGATTGCGGTGGTGGTTTATGGCGAGGTACTGGCCTGCGATACGCCGCAGGCGATTCGCGACAATGCCAAAGTCCAGGAAGCGTATCTGGGCGGCCATGCCCCGGCACAGGAGCCTGCATGAGCGCGATTCTGGAAATCTCCGACCTCCATGCCTACTATGGCAAGAGCCATGTATTGCACGGTGTGGATCTGCGGGTGGAAGAGGGTGAAATTGTCAGCCTTTTGGGCCGCAATGGCGTAGGCCGTTCGACGATGGTGAAAGCCGCGATGGGACAGGTATCGGCAAAAGGCTCGATACGTTTCAAGGGCGAGCAGATTCTGGGTTTGTCGGCTTTTACCATTGCGCATAAAGGACTCGGTTACGTACCAGAGAACCGGGACATATTTCCGACCCTGACCGTCGAGCAGAATTTGCTGCTGGGTGTGAAAAAAGGCAAAGTATCGCGCTGGTCACTAATGGATATGTATCGCATGTTCCCCCGACTGCAGGAGCGTCAGCACACGGCCGCTGGCGTCTTGTCCGGCGGTGAACAGCAAATGCTGACCCTGTGCCGTACGCTGATGGGCGACCCCGACCTGATCATGATTGACGAGCCTACTGAGGGGTTGGCGCCAAAGATTGTTGATCTGGTTGCCCAATATTTGAAGTCTTTAAAAGAGCGCGGTATTTCGGTGCTGCTGGTAGAGCAAAAGCTGGCGATCGCACTTGAGATTTCGCAACGTGTGTATGTGATGGGCCATGGCAGTATCGTCTTTGAAGGCACACCGGCAGACTTGCGTGCCAATGCGCCGATTCGCAAAGAATGGCTGGAAGTTTGATTGCTGATTTTGATTTTTGTAAAATAATCCGACTGCTGTTTTCAATAACAATGAAGGCATAGGATTACAAGGCTTGTTTTCCAATAGGACTAAGGGGAGAGACACATGAATAAAAAAATGCGTGCATTGCTAATCGGTGCCGGCGTGGTTGCCGCGCTGGGTTCGCCCTTTGCGATGGCCGACACCATCAAGGTGGCTTTCATTGATCCGCTGTCGGGGCCATTTGCGCCGGTCGGACAAAATCTGTTGCGCAGCTTTCAGCTAGTGGCTGAAACAGCCAATCGCGAAAAGTGGGCGCCTGGCCATACCTTTGAAGTGAACGGCTTCGACAATAAAGCCAGCCCGCAAGAATCGCTGACGGCATTAAAGACGGTGATCGACCAGGGTTATCGTTATATTGTTCAGGGCAATGGTTCGGGTGCTGCAGGTGCGCTGATCGACGCCATCAATAAACACAATGAGCGTAACCCCGGCAAAGAAGTCGTGTTCCTTAACTATGCGGCGGTCGATCCCGATCTCACCAATAGCAAATGCAGCTTCTGGCATTTCCGTACCGATGCCAATTCCGACATGAAGATGGAAGCGCTGACCACCTATCTGGCTGCCAACAAGAAGATTAAGAAGGTCTACATCATCGGCCAGAACTATGCGCATGGTCATCAGGTCACGCGTGCGGCAAAAGAGTATTTGAAGCGTAAACGTCCGGATATCGAAATCGTCGGTGACGATCTTCATCCGATTGGCAGCGTCAAAGATTTCTCGCCTTATGTGGCGAAGATCAATGCCAGTGGTGCGGATACCGTCATTACCGGCAACTGGGGTTCCGATCTGGCGCTGCTGATCAAAGCCGCCCGCGAATCCGATCTGAAGGCTAACTTCTTCACCTACTATGCCTACACCACGGGTGTGCCAACCGTGATGGGCGCCAGCGGTGCAGACCGGGTCAAGTATGTCGGCACCTGGAATGTCAACAACGAGACCTATGCCGGCAAAGACTTGATTGAGGCGTTCAAGAAAAAATATAACGATGACTATTATGCGGTCACCACTTACTCGGCTTTGCAGATTTTGGGTAAGGGCGTCGTCCAGGCGAAATCAACCGATCCGGTCAAGGTTGCGTTCGCCATGGAAGGACTAAAATTCAAGACGCTGAACGGTGACGTTGAAATGCGTAAATCGGACCATCAAATGCAGCAGCCTTTGTACATCACCACTTGGGTCAAGGCTGGTGCCAAGGATGTGAAATTCGATCAGGAAAACACCGGTTACGGCTGGCGCACTGATCAGAAGATCGATGCCTTTGTCGCGTCACAGCCGACTTCCTGTGCGATGAAACGTCCTTCTTGACCTGTAAGCACAAAGCATAAAAGCTTCGCATCAACGAACGCGCAGTCCTTTTGGGACTGCGCGTTTTTTTATTGCGCATCGCTTTACTTTGTTCACACACCACCACTGCGCGGAACTTAGTGGGGTCTGCACCACATTCCTCGCTTAAGGCTAGACAAGCATCCGGCACTGCCTAGAATCACTCCGTCTCAACAAGACTTCTGGAGTGCACAATGCAAAGCAAAAAAGCGCAGCCTGTTCTTGGCCTGCTTAAAATTCGGGCGTGGATTGCGCCATTGTTGCTGCTGCTTGCGCACAATGCCTGGTGTGAAACGATCAAAATCGGGCTCAGTGGTCCCTTCAGTGGCGGCTCAAGTCCCATGGGTGAGAGCATGCGCAACGGCGTACGGCTGGCGGTTGAGGAAATCAATGGCATTGGTGGTATCCATGGCCGCGATATTGAACTGCTTGAGCGTGATGATCAGGCCAGCAACGAACTCGGCGCACGCATAGCTCAGGAGCTGACCCAAGCCAGAGTTGCGGCCACCATCGGCATAGTCAACACGGGCGTAGGTCTGGCTTCGATTGATTTTTATCAGAAGGCGAAAACGCCTTTACTGATTGCGGTTTCAACCGGCACTGTCCTGACCAAGAAATATGCCCCCCCTGCAGCTGGCGAGAATTATATTTTTCGCGTCTCGCCCACGCTAGACCTCGAAGCCAGAATGCTGGCCGCTGACCTCAAACGCAAAGGGCTGCACAAGATCGCTATTCTGGCCGACGCAACGCCTTATGGCGACGCCGGACTTGCCGCATTTTCCGAACAGGCGCAACAGGCTGGCCTGCTGCTGGTTTCGCAGATGCGCTTCAAGGTCGGCGACACGGATATGCGCGGCCAGTTGCAGCATGCCCAAACGAATGGCGCACAGGCGCTGCTTGCGTGGGGGATTGGACCGGAGTTGGCGACCATCGCGCGTAATTTGCACACCATGAATTGGAAAATTCCGCTCTTTGGCAGCTGGACTTTATCGATGCGCAATTTTATCGACGGTGCGGGCAAGTCCGGCGAGGGGGCAAGCATGCCGCAAACCTTTATTCAGGATGCTGGCTCAACCGCCAAAAACAGCTTCCTGCTTGCGTATAAACGCCGCTTCAGTACTGACCTGATTCCGTCGCCAATGAGCGCGGCGCAAGGCTATGACGGCATGCACTTGCTGGCACTGGCGATGCGACAGGCCGGGCGTCTCGATGGCGAAGCCATTCGCCTGGCATTGGAAAACCTCACGATGCGCTATCAGGGCGTAATCACCAGCTATGAAAAACCGTTTACCGCCAATGATCATGATGCCATTACGGCCAACATGATGCTAATGGGCAGAGTCGTGGCCGGCCGCGTTGATTATGCGTATGCCGAAGATCAGCAACGTAGTGCCCTGCTCAGAGTCAAACAGAAAGGAAACTGAAGCGCCGCCAGTGAATGGCGAATACGGGCATTTTGAATAATACGATCGTGCTTTTCTACGGTATAGTGCGCAGTCAGCATCGATTACACTGCTAACACCATAAAAAGAACCTGGAGAAAAGAGACATGACCGCAGTCTATCAACAGCATGGCGCCATCGCCGTCATCACCCTGAATAACCCGCCCGTTAACGGACTTGGCCATGCTACCCGCAGCGGTGTTGTCGAAGGCGTCAATCGCGCTCTGAACGATGAGGCGATCAAAGCCATCGTCATTACCGGCGGCGGCAAGGCTTTTTCCGGCGGTGCTGACATCAAAGAATTCAATAGCCCGAAGGCACTGCAAGAGCCTTCGCTGCATACCGTGATCCGTGTGGTTGAAGAATCCACCAAGCCCGTAGTGGCTGCCATTCATAGCGTGGCAATGGGTGGCGGTCTGGAACTGGCTCTGGGCTGTAACTATCGCGTTGCTTCTCCGGGTGCGCAGATTGCGCTGCCGGAAGTGAAGTTGGGCATTTTGCCCGGCGCCGGCGGCACCCAGCGCCTGCCTCGCGTGATAGGCCTCGAAGCGGCACTCAATATGATTGTCTCGGGCACACCCGTGTTGTCAGAAAAATTGGCCGGTACAAAATTGTTCGACCAGATGATAGAGGGCGATCTGCTGCAGGGCGCGTTGGCTTTTGCTGAAAAAGTCGCTGCAATCCGGCCTTTACCTAAAGTGCGAGATATGAAAATCAAGCACGTCAATGCCGAAGGCTATCTGCAATTTGCGCGCAATACCGTGCGCGCTGTCGCCGGACCTTTTCCTGCACCGCTGAAATGTGTAGAAGCGATTGCGGCTGCGTTTGGTAAAAAATTCGAAGATGGTCTTAAGGTCGAACGCGATCTGTTTCTTGAACTGGTACAGACCACGGAATCCAAAGCGCTGCGTCATGCATTTTTTGGCGAACGCGCAGCCAGCAAAATTCTGGATGTACCCGCCGACACGCCACAACGTGAAATCAAATCGGCCGCCGTCATCGGTGCAGGCACCATGGGTGGTGGGATTGCGATGAATTTTGCCAACGCCGGCATTCCGGTAAAAATTCTGGAAATGAAACAGGAAGCGCTGGATAAAGGTTTGGCGACCATTCGTAAAAATTATGAAAACTCGATGAAGAAGGGCAAGCTGACGCAAGAAAAATTTGATCAGCGCGTCGGCCTCATCAGTGGCACTTTGTCGTATGAAGAAATTGGCCAGGCAGATATCGTGATTGAAGCCGTGTTTGAAGACATGGGCGTAAAAGAAACGGTGTTCAAACAACTCGATGCCGTGATGAAGCCGGGTGCCATTCTGGCTTCGAATACCTCGACCCTTGACGTTGATCAGATCGCCTCATTTACCAAGCGGCCGCAAGATGTCATCGGTATGCATTTTTTCAGCCCGGCAAACGTCATGAAGCTGCTCGAAATCGTTCGTGGCGCAAAGACCGGCAAAGATGTACTGGCTACCACACTGGCGCTGGCCAAAAAAATCAAGAAGACCGGCGTCGTATCAGGCGTCTGCGACGGCTTTATTGGCAACCGGATGATTGAGCAATATATCCGGCAAGCCGGCTTCCTGCTGGAAGAAGGTTGTCTGCCTGAACAAGTGGATAAAGCGATTGAGAAATTAGGTTTTGCGATGGGTCCGTTCCGCATGAGCGACCTGGCGGGCAATGATATCGGCTGGTACATCCGCAAGCGTCGTTACATAGACAAACCAGAAGTGACCTATTCCAAAGTGGCCGACCTGCTGTGTGAAATGGGCCGCTATGGCCAGAAGACCAGCGGTGGCTGGTATGACTACAAAGCCGGTGATCGCAAGGCTTATTCGTCGGCTATCGTCAATGACATGATTGTTGCGCACTCGGCGACGCTGGGCATCGAGCGTCGCACAATCAGTGACCAGGAAATTGTCGAGCGTCTGCTGTATTCGCTGGTCAATGAGGGCGCGCATATCCTCGAAGAAGGCATTGCGATGCGCGCCTCTGACATCGACATGGTTTACCTGACTGGTTATGGCTTCCCGCTCTTCCGCGGTGGACCGATGTTCTATGCCGACACTGTCGGTTTGTCGAATGTGCTGATGGCCATGCAACGCTATGCCAAAGGGCGGCATGGCGACGCCTGGAAACCAGCACCTTTGCTGAGCAAACTGGCAGCCGAAGGAGCGTCGTTTAACTAAGGGCCAGCCTGCTCATCGCGCCTTGCCGTTATTACGCGGCAAGGAGCCAACTAAAACAAGCCGCGATTTTTGCGGCTTTTTTTATGCCTGAAATTTAACAATCTAGAGTCTCCACTGACGGTTTTTTCTGCAATTCAGCAGCCAAATTTACATTTCTTCGACGCCCATTTAGCGGCAACTCAGCATTCTTCAACAAGAATTTTCCTAAAAGTGCTTCCACGACTCGCTGGCTGATTCAATTTGTCGTTTTTTGATCACCTCAAAATTGTTGTCAAGTCACAGCAAGTTAAAAAATTCAGTCTTAATTTTCAAAAATAATTATTCACGAACCGTTTCATCTTGCTTGATTGCGAAAATAAATTACGCAAGAAGCATGAATAATTTAATGCATAAATAACATATTCAAAAATGAAAATAATGGGCTCTTGCCTACATAAAATTTGGCTCCCGTTGATTAATTAAAGGAAAATTTTATGTTGAATAAAAAACAGTTATCCCTGCTGTGCATTTCCGCTTCCTTGTTCGCTGCATCCGGATCGGTCTTTGCCGGCTCGAACACAGCAGCACTGAACGTCAGCGCCACCGTTGCATCGAGTTGCACCATCAGCACTTTGCCAGTCAGCTTCGGCAGCTACAATCCAACCAATCCTGCTGACACCACAACTTCAGGCAGCGTTACGCTGACCTGCGTGAAAAATTCTGACCCTATCGTTTCTCTGGATTTTGGTCAGAACGCAACGGCTGGCGTGCGTGCGATGAAAGATACTGTCGGTGGTGTTGAACTGCTGTCTTACCACCTGTATCAGCCATCGAGCGTCGTGCCGAATACCGCTTGCACCTTTAACGAGACGGTTGCTTGGGGCAATGCTGGCGCCGAGCAGTTTGATCCTCCCGCTGCGACCAGCATCGCTCCGCAAACTTACAATATTTGCGGCAAGATTTCAGCTGGTCAGGATGTGGCTGCAGGTTCCTATCAGGATACCGTCACTGCACAAGTGGACTTCTGATGTTAGTCCGTCCGGTCAATTTGGCTTGTTTCGCGATGAAAGCCGGTCGGAAAATTCTCACTCAACGGACACTCGCAAGAAGAATTTTCTCTTTCGTTTGTTTGTTGTTGAGTCTGTCTGGCGCAAGCCAGGCAGGCTCATTTAATGTTAATCCGGTGCGGGTTGAGCTTTCTGCAAAAGAGCGCAGTGCAGTTCTCCGGGTCGAAAACAATGGCGACGCTGCAGTCACCATACAGTTGCAGTCCATGGCATGGTCGCAAGAGTTGGGTAAAGACAAGCTTGCTGCAACCCGCGACGTCATTGCCACGCCTTCCATTTTCAAACTCAAAGCAGGAGCCACGCAGATTGTTCGTGTTGGCATGTTGCGCAATGCCGATCCACAACGCGAGCTGAGTTATCGCCTGTTTCTCGAAGAGATTCCACCGCCACCAGCGCCAGATTTCAAGGGCTTGCAAGTCGCTTTGCGCATAGGCTTACCCATCTTCATTCAACCCGTTGAGACTGCCGTTTCTCAACTTAAATTTTTACCGAAGCGGCTGGCAGACGGACAAATGCAGCTGACATTAGTCAATCAGGGGCTCGCGCATTCACAAATATTTGGCTTGAAAGTTTTTCCGGCCGCAAAGCCGGACGCCGTTTTTGCCGCCTCAATGATTTCTCTTTATGTGTTGCCAGGACAGGAGCGCAGCCTGCTCATGCGTCCGGGTGACTTTTCGCAAGCTGCCGACGGTCAATTGCTGATCAAGGCACAAACCCGGGCCGGTCCAGTGGAATCTCATGCAACGCTTGTCGGCCCAGATTAAAAAATGCTCAGGCTGGTTCGAATCTGCAATTGCCATCATCGTTCTGCTTCTTTTATTGCACGCTGAATCGGCAATATCAGATGAAACGGTGCAACAAGATTTGCGGCCAGTCTTTGTTGAGCTGAGCATTAATCGCCAACTGATAGGCTCAACCGTGCTTGTTTTGCAGAATGCGCAAAATGAATGGTTGATTCCTGTAGAAGCAGTCAATACTGCACGACTCAAACTTCCACAAACAAAGCTCGTGTCCTTTGATGGGCATGACTATGTGCCACTAGCCGCATTTGAATCTGCGCATGCGGCCTTTGATGTGGCTAGTCAGTTTCTTGGTCTTGTATTTCGTCCGGATCAATTTTTGTCTGCACAATTGAACGGCAGCGGCATGCGCTCCGGCTTGAAGGTGGCTGACAACGCCGGCTATTTTTTCAACTATGACCTGTCGCTGGAGCATAGTTCCTTAGGCATGGGACAGGTTGCGTTTACTGAAATAGGGGCAGCCTTCAAGCCGGGTGTGTTCATCTCGAATTTCGGATTTTTCCATCAGCCGCAGCAAAGCAATAATTTGCGGCTTGAGAGCAGCTTCACCATTGACCAGCCTGAAAACATCACCACGATACGTTTGGGTGACTCGATCACAAAGGCAGCCAGCATAGTAGGGCGCTCAGTCAGATTTGGCGGCGTTCAATACGGGACCAATTTCCGCACACAGCCACAGATGGTGACGGTGCCAATGACTACCTTGTCAGGGCAGGCCGCTTTGCCTTCCACCGTCGATATTTTTATTAATAATGCGCTGCAAAGCCGCAAAGAAATATCACCCGGTCCGTTTTCCATCAGTAGTTTGCCTACCTTGTCGGGCGACGGTGAAATGCAGATGGTGATTCGCGACCTGGCTGGACGTGAAGAGGTCATTAGTCAGCGCTTTTATGCCAGTCCGGTATTGTTGGCCAAAGGTCTTGCTGAATTTTCTGTGGAAGCCGGCGCCCTGCGCAACAACTTTGGTCTGGAAAGTAATGACTACGGTGATCTTTTTGCCGCCGGCAGCTATCGACGCGGCATCACCAATACAGCCACCCTGGAAGGCTCCTTACAGGCCAGCGAGCATGGGCTGACTGGCGTACTGGGTAGCGCCACTTTTCTGATTCCACAATTTGGACTTGGCACACTGGCTGTTGGCTTAAGCAACAGCGACGCGGGCAGCGGTGGTCAGATCGCGCTGGGGGTCGAGCGTCGCACTGCCAGGGCGAGCTTTAGCATTCGCTCGCAAGTTGCCGATCACAGTTACCGACAACTTGGTGTGGATCCGGATCGCGCTATCTTGCGTCTGGATAGTGCGAACTTCAGTTATCGGTTTGGCGCTATGGGCAACCTTGGCTTGGCCTATGTAAGACAACAGCTGGCAACAGGTAGTCCCAGCGAAGTATTGAGCGCAAGTTACGCAACGCCGCGAAAAAGCTGGGGCAGCCTGATTTTCAATGCGCTAAAAGGACGCACAACGACTGACAACTATGCGCTGAGTGTTTTCTGGATTATGCCGATGGAAAAGGAAGTGAGTGGCAGTGTGTTGCACTCCCATTCAAATCAAGGCCCGGATCAGACTATTTTGCAGTTACAGCGAAATAGCTTGCCCGGAGAAGGAGTCGGTTATCGACTGCAGGCAGGTATCAACGCGCCTCAGCAAGCTGCGCTGCTGCTACAAAATGGCTATGGTCAGGCCAGGCTCGAAGCGGCACAATTTAATGACAACACCAGTGTGCGTTTAAATTTCTCCGGTGCTCTCGCCAGCCTTGATTCGCAATGGTTTGCCAGCCAGCGCATTAACAGCAGCTTTGGTCTGGTTCGCCTGCCGGGTATGGAAAACGTCCGGGTTTATGTGGACAACCAGTTTGCTGCGCGCACCAATAAAGAGGGCAACGCATTCCTGCCACGCTTGCATCCCTATATGGCTAACCATATCAGTGTTGAACAGCTTGACCTTGCCATGGACACGGAAATCGATACCTTACTGATCCAGCCGGTGCCCGCCTGGCGCAGCGGCGTGACAGTTGATTTTCCGGTGCGACGCGTGCCTGCTGCGACGTTACGCATCGTTTTGTCGGACGGCACACCGGTCCCGGTTGGTGCTGTCGCCTACCTGCAAGGTCAAGAAGAAGGCTTTCCAATCGGACGGGACGGGCAGGCTTATCTGTCTGGTCTGAAAGCGGATAACAAGCTAAGTATTCGCTGGCTCGATAAGGAGTGCATCGTTAATCTGTCCTTTGAGCCGGTTGAAGCCAGCGTGCCTTTCCTTGGCGAGTTTGTCTGTGAAAGCATCGTCCCATGAAAATCACACAATATTTCACCGCCTCTGTTTTATGGCATAAAAATAAATGCCGGATAGCGCTGCTTGTTTCGGTATGTTGCGGGCTTTTTATTTCTGCCAACGCCAAAGCAGCAAGCTGTACCGCTTTCGGTGCCCAGCAACTAGTGTTCAGCTATTACAACCCCTTGTCTCCCATAGATCATGACAACATGATGACGCTGACAGTTTTTTGCCAGCCAAGCGTGAAAGGAGAGCTGGTTGGCGTGCAGATCGGCATTAGAAGCAGTGGCAACGATGGAACAGATCGCAAGCTGCAAGGGCCGACAGATAGCTTGCGGTTTGGTTTGTATAGTGACCTTGCACATACCAACCTGATTGTTGACGAATCACGGTTCAGCTTTAGCGAAACCCTGATCAACAATCAACTATTTTTTCTTCCGGTGTATGGTCGTATTTATGCCGGTCAAAATGTAGGCGCGGGCAATTACATGGCAAGCCTGACGGTCACTATGGATTATTAATTTGCAGTGCGTACTTGCCCCGGGGCTGATCAACGGCTGATGCTACGAACCTTGCCATTCGCATCCACCGTTTCCATGATCACGGGTCTGCGCCAGCACTTCGCCACATACTCCAGCACACGATGCGCCCGTTGTAGTTCCAGCCCCCTGCCGTCGCTCTGATAGTTATGTGCGAGTCGCAGGCTGCCATCTTGCTCCATCTGGGTAACTGCAATCTGCGGCGCACCGTAATTGAATTTTGGTGCAAGAATCGCTTCCTGGACGGCGTGAATGTCGCGTGCGGCAAGTCTGATCTCGCCATGTTCATGGGCTTCAAAGACAAAGAGATTTAATTTTTCAGCCAGTTCCTTAGTCAGATAATTGCGTATAAAGCCAAAGTCGTCTTCTTCTTTGCAAACTTGTCGTGCTACATCGATGCCACGCTGCGCAATCAGTTCTTCCCAGATTGAAAATCCCAAATGATAGGGATTAATTGCCAGCGAATACTGATCGTCTGCGGCATAAGGACGCACCACATCGGAGTGCGATTTGATCGCTGAGACATACATATCCTGGGGTAAGAAATCTGCCTCACGCAGCAGTCTGGCGTGCCAATAGGACGCCCAGCCTTCATTCATGATCTGGCAGGCAAACACGGGATAAAAATAAAAGGACTCTTCGCGAACGGCTAAAAAAATATCCCGCTCCCAAGGCTGCATGTCGGGCGCATAGTGGGCGATAAACCAGAGTAAATCATGTTCAGGGGCAGCGGGGAATCTGGCCGACAGCGTTAATGCCGCTGACTTCTGTGGCGATGCTTCACCCGGCAACTGATGAAAGCGGATGGCGAATTCGTTCTCTTCTTTTGCCGGTTCACTGGCATGAGATTTTTCCGGCAGAGGCGGGCGGTGTAAATCCTGATGCACATCGATATGCGGTTCAAGAGCCAGCGCCGCATCAAGAACGGCTTCAACTCTTTCCTGACCAAACTGTGTCAGCGCTTCTTCAATGCTGTGAGCATGTTTTGCTGCTTGCGCAAGAATCTGCCCGCCGGCCATTTGCATGAAACGCGCGAAGAGATGATTGTTTTTAACGAAATCTGCATGACCAATTACATGCGCTACCACCAGTGCGTTTTCCGAAATCGAGTTATGTTCAACCAGATAGGCATGGCATGGGTCACCCGGAAACATCACCTCGAAAATACGGGAATGCCCCATGCTCTGGCGAATCAGCTGATGAATGTAGCGCAAACCAAATGACCAATGCGGCATTCTGACCGGCAAACCATAAACCGCAATCTCCATCATGAAATTGTCAGGAACAAGTTCAAAATCAATTGGATAATAATCCAGCCCCAGCTTTTTCCCGAGCTGCTCGAACTGATGCGCATAGTTTTTTAATGCCGAATTTTCAGGCGCGTTCATGCTGCATCGCTCTGTGTAGCTTCGTGGTTAAAAAAAGTGCGTATGGCTTTCCATACATCCTCAGGTTGATTCAACATGCAACTGCCAATAGCAGCGCCGCTTTGTTCAAGCTGGGTGCAAATCATCTTCATCTCTGTTTCTGCTGTTCTGGGTGACCCCGGAACGGTTTCGACATAGCCGACATAATTAAGCAGTGAAGTCAGTTTGCCCAGGCCTGCTATGGCAGCATGGCGGTCTTCGGTAAAGTTTTCACCATCCGACGCATAAAACAAATAAGCGTTGTACTGCGCAGGATCGTAGTCAGCTTCAATCATCTCGATGGCCAGATTAAATGCAGTAGACGCACCGGTGCCGCCGGTGCCGCTGACCTGAAAGAACATATTTTCGGAAAACTCCCAGGCTTTGGTGGTGTGGGCAATAAAACGCGTCTCGACCTTGCTGTATTTTCGTCGTATGCCTTGCAAGGCAAAAAAGAAAAATGTTTTGGCCAGCTTGCGCTCGGCCGTGGTCATGCTGGCTGAGACATCCAATGCGAACAACACGACTGCAGCAGTTGCTGGCCGTGGTCGCTGGTTGAGTTGATGAAAACGCAAATCTTCATTGGTAAACGGCGTTGCATTTTCTTGTACTGCTCTGCGCTTGATGGCTTCTTTCAATGTGCGTCTGCGGTCGAGTCTGGCGCGGGCACCATGCGTATCCCAGCCTTCTCGGACTAGTTCCTGTTCATGTATCGCATGTTTTTGTCTGGGTTGCAGATCGGGTAGTTTCAATTCTTCCCACAGCCAATCAATAATGTCGTCCAGCTTCAGCTCCAGAACCAACTGAATTTCCCCGTCGCTGTTGCCGCTCTCGGCCTCTTCGTCGGGCAGGCCGCGCATCGGTGGCCGTAATACGTCGCCCGGCTGACCGGGGCCTTGTCCTGCTTGCTGCAGCGTTTTTTCAGATTGATCTGCCAGCCGGAAACGCGCATGTTCCAGCATCGGCACCGTCAGATGAACGGTATGGTTTTCTTCCCCCGTAATGCAATCAGCGCCAGCTACCAGTTCAGGCAAACTTTGCTGAACGCTTTGACGCAACTTGTCGTTATGACGTAGCCAGTCGCGGGCACCGCGCGAAAATAAGGCGTAC
>CANGAW010000008.1 GCA_947451925.1 Burkholderiales bacterium
CCGCCGCCACGCACAGCCTGCATCGCTGCTTCCAGCGCTTTACGTGTGAGACCGTTTTCACGGGCCAGCTTGCCAGCTTCGGATTTGTCTTCGGTCATGGCCAGCAGCACCATTTCACTGGCAATGAATTGATCGCCGTGTTTCTGCGCTTCTTTGTCAGCCAGATTCATCACAGAAGAAAGCTCGCGACCGATCTGCACTTCACCACCGGTACCACTGACTTTCGGCAAGCGTTCCAAAGCGCTTTTGAGTGCGCTGGCCAAGCCGCCAATATTGACCCCAGCTCGTTGCAGCAAAGAGCGGCTGCCACCGTCTTCCTGGCTCAACAAAGCGATCAGCAGGTGAACCGGATCAATATATTGGTTATCGTTGCCAATGGCCTGACTTTGGGCGTCAGCAAGGGCTTCTTGCAGTTTGGTTGTAAGTTTGTCGATGCGCATAGTGATGGCTCCGTAAATTTTGGTCTACCCCAGAGATGGAGGTGACTAACCAAATTTCAAGCCATCTTTGCCACTGGACTGAGTTGGACTTAGCCCGTAAAAAAACGCCAGCTGGCCAGTCCGGCAATGCAAAACGCAACCGAACCCAGCAAATGGACGCTGGCGTGGGCTAAGGCCCAGCCGTATTCGCTGCGTTGAAGCAGCAGCATCGCTTCGGCGGAAAAAGTAGAAAAAGTGGTCAGTCCACCGAGAAATCCGGTCACGACTAGCAGCCGCCATTCAGGCGACAAACCCGGGAAATCCTGGAATACACCCACCGCAATACCGATCAGATAGCCACCGCCCAGATTGGCCATCAGGGTTCCTAGTGGCAGGTTGGCAAACAGCGCGTTAAAGGACAGCGATAAACACCAGCGCAGCCAGGCACCCAGAGTGGCCCCGACACCGACGGCGATAAAACTTAACGGACCCATTTTTTCATTGCCACTTCGTCCGTCACCCGCGCATCAACCCAGCGCGCACCTTGTGGAGTCTGTTCTTTTTTCCAAAAAGGCGCGTCCGTTTTGAGGTAATCAATAATAAATTCACAAGCAGCAAAGGCTTCACCGCGATGGGCGGAGGTGACCGCAACCAGCACAATTTGATCCAGCGGCAATAGTGGGCCTACCCGATGAATCACCAGCGCATCAAACAATTCCCAGCGCGATTTGGCCTGCAAAATAATGGCTTCGAGTGATTTTTCTGTCATGCCGGGGTAATGTTCCAGAGCCATCTCGGCTACCTGCTCACCTTCATTCAGGTCGCGAACCGTACCGACGAAGCTGACGACGGCACCAATTTTTGGAAAACCGGCGCGCAGTTGCGCAATTTCGGTAGTGAGGTCGAAATCTTCTGTTTGCACACGCACTGGCATGACAGTCTCCGCTGATTACGCTGAAAATTTAGCCGCCGGTGACAGGCGGGAAGAAGGCCAGCTCACAGCCTTCAGAAACGGGCGTTGCCGCCTCTGCCATCTGCTGATTGCAAGCCATGCGAACAGATCGGCCATCGGCCAGAGCTTGTGCCCAAACACCGCCACGGGCGCGCAAATGCTCGCGAACCTGTTCGACGGTCTTGACCTCATGCGGCAAGCTAATGGTTTCTTGCGACGTCGCCAGAGCCTCACGCAGACTGGCGAAAAAACGTAAATGGATTTGCATACTAGGCAAGCAATTCATTAAAAGGAATAAAGCGGACCAGATCGCCCGGTGCAATGGCTTGTCCGGGTGGATTGTCAAGCAAACCATCGCCCCACACCGTTGAGGTCAACACGGCTGAGCTTTGATTTGGGAACAAGCTTACGCCGCCTTCATCGTTAAATCGGACACGCAGAAATTCATTGCGCCGGTCAGGCTTGGCCCAGGAAAAATCGGCTCTCACCATATAACGCCGGGGCGGTGACACGACGGCGCCTTGTAATTTCAAAATGAACGGCCGCACGAACAGCAAAAAGGTAACGAAACTGGAAACCGGATTACCGGGCAAGCCGATAAAAAATGCGTCACGCTGATCAGTACAGGTAATTTCTCCGAAGGCCAAGGGCTTGCCCGGCTTCAAAGCAATTTGCCACATATTGAGGCGCCCTTCTGCTTCCACCGCCGGTTTGATGTGATCTTCCTCACCAACAGACACACCACCGGAAGTGACGATCAAATCATGGCCACTGGCGGCACGGCGCAGCGCGTCCCGGGTAGCTTCCAGAGTGTCAGGCACATTGCCAAGGTCAGTCACTTCACAACCGAGTTGTTCAAGCAAGCCGCGCAACATGAAGCGATTTGAATTGTAAATCGCACCCGGCTTCAAGGGCTCGCCGGGCATGGTTAATTCATCACCTGTAAAAAACACGGCAACGCGACATTTTCTAAAGACCGGCAAGTCGGCAAGACCAACTGACGCCGCCAATCCGAGTTCCTGTGCACGCAAACGGGTGCCAGCGGACAGAATTACACTTCCCGACTTAATGTCTTCTCCGGCACGGCGTATCCATTCACCAGCTTGCGGGCTGGTCCGCACGGTTACACGGCTGCCGGTTTCGTCGGCTTCGCACTGCTCTTGCATGACTACGGCATCAGCGCCCTGAGGAATCAGCGCGCCGGTAAAGATACGTGCAACCGTACCCGCTGCCAGCGGCAGGCCAACATGCCCCGCAGGGATGCGCTGCGATACGGCAAGCACTGCCTCGCCGCTGACGCAATCCGCAGCACGAACCGCATAGCCATCCATTTGGGTATTGTCCATAGGCGGCACATCAAGCTGCGAAGCCTGATCCTGCGCCAGGACGCGGCCATTGGCTTGCAGGGTTGGCACCCGTTCAATTGCGGTAATGGGGCGAACTGCATTGAGCAGAAAATCGCATGCGTCCTGCACGCTTAACATCGGCTTTTTTATTGTCATCGTTTTGCCGTAAAAAATAGGGTCTTGTTCTTGTACTACAGGCCGGTATGATTTGAAATAAAAGCTTTGATGGCGTCAACATCGGCATTCATGACCTCGAAGCGCTGAGGTAATGATTCAATGTTTTCGAATCCAGCCGGACGTTCTGCATCACGTCCTAAAGCCTCGCTCACCGTTTCATTAAACTTGGCCGGCAACGCAGTCTCGAGAACAATCATTGGCACACCTGGCGTCAGATTTTCGCGCGCGACTTTGATGCCATCGGCGGTGTGAGTATCAATCATCAAACCTTGGGCAGCAAATACCTCACGGATCGTGCGCAAGCGGTCGGCATGCAAGGATCTGCCAGATAAAAATCCATATTGACCGATCTGCTTGAATTCATCGCCATCACTGCCTGCAGCGCCGGACAAATCAAATCCGCCACTATGTTCAACTTTAGCAAACAAGGCTTTCACGCGTGCGCTATCGCGCCCGAGCAAATCAAAAATGAAGCGCTCGAAGTTTGATGCCTTGCTGATGTCCATGCTGGGGCTACTGGTGTGATACGTCTCGGCAGATTTGCGGACACGATAAACGCCGGTGCGGAAAAATTCGTGCAGCACATCGTTTTCGTTGGTAGCTACCACCAGCTTGTCGACAGGCAGCCCCATCATGCGAGCGATATGGCCGGCACAGACATTACCAAAATTACCCGATGGGACAGTAAACGATACTTTCTGTTCATTGCTGGTGGTCGCTGCCAGGTAGCCACGGAAGTAATACACAACCTGCGCCACCACGCGGGCCCAGTTGATTGAATTGACGGTTCCAATTTTTTGCTTTGCCTTGAAGGCCAGATCATTCGACACCGCCTTGACCATATCCTGGCAGTCGTCGAAGACGCCGCGCACAGCGATATTGAAAATATTCGGGTCTTGCAAGCTAAACATCTGTGCAGTCTGAAACGCACTCATCCTCTGGTGGGGCGAAAGCATGAAGACGCGAATACCTTTTTTTCCACGCATTGCATACTCGGCAGCGCTGCCAGTATCGCCAGAAGTCGCTCCAAAAATATTGAGTTCAGCATGCTGCTTGGCCAGTGTGTATTCAAACAAATTACCCAGCAATTGCATTGCCATGTCTTTGAAAGCCAGCGTCGGCCCGTTGGACAAAGACTGCAGCATCAGCGTATTACCGTCCTGCTTTTCCAATGTTCTGAGCGGGGTAATGTCGTCAGCCTTCTCGCCCGAGCGGCAATTTCGATAAACCGTGGATGTGTAAGTCTTGCTTGTAAGCGCACCCAGGTCAGACTCAGGGATGTCGGTGGCAAACTTTTTCAATACTTCAAAAGCCAAATCTGCATAGGACAAGCTGCGCCATTGCGTTAGCTCATCAGGTGTCACCCTTGGGTAGATTTCAGGCAGAAAAAGGCCACCATCGGGAGCCAGGCCGCCAAGCAGAATTTCAGAAAATGATGCATGGCCATCATGACCGCGCGTTGAAACGTAGTGCATAGGGAAAATCCGAGAAAAAATCAATCGCCATTATAAGCCGGCGCTCAAACCCTGGCTAAACAGTTAGAACCAGGAAATATCCCATCTATGCGATTCAAGCATGGGTAAAGCTTAATTTGGCATGCCAATATATTTACAAAAAAGTAAGTATTAGTCTTGCCTTGTCAATCCCATGAATTAGGTAGTTTTGAAATTTTTTCAAAACGACAAAGGCAAGCTCGTCACCTTGCTCATATCTGATCCCGGATTTAACGAACTTTCCGATGAACAAAATCTGCCAAGCCACTTGAAGCAGAAAAATGCGTTCTTAGCGCCCTGGATCATAAACATTGCAATTTGGAATTTGCACCCCCAAGCAAACGCTGGATTTTTGGATAGGAGCAATCATGACTGCCGTCTGCATTGAAAAAACCGAAACTACGCAAGCAAGGCCATTAACACCCGAACCAATCCTGAGCATTCCCTATCATTCCGTCCCGACCGGAGTGCCTGCCCCTGTTTTCGGCAATGGCGTCAGGTTCGAGCGAAGCCCGGACTTTATTCAGCCAGCAGAACTGGATCAGGAAAAACTGTTTCGGGAACTGGTCACCCTCCATCAAAAACGTCTCTATCGCTTCGTTATCAAATACATTGATCATCCTGATGACGCAGCTGACATTACGCAACAGGCTTTTGTTGAAGCAGCGAGAACCATCGCCAGTTTTCGCGGCGATTCCAAACTTTCAACCTGGCTATTCGGTATTGCAATGAATATGGTCAGAAATTACCTTAATCGTGCACCGCATCGAATCTGGAAATTTGAAACAGACGAATCACTGACAACAGTAGCCTCAGGCTGGCCAGATCCCAGCGACTGCCTGATTCAAAAAGAACTCATTGAACTCGTTGAAAAAGCATTTTCCGATCTTCCCAAAGAAATGAGTGAAGTACTAGGCTTGGTCGCTATCGAAGAAATCTCTTATCAAGATGCCGCAACGATGTTGAACATTCCACTTGGCACGGTGCGCAGCCGGGTTTCACGTGCCAGGGCCGTGCTGAGAGAACAATTTCAGCACGCTGGACTGGTCTTCAATTTCTAATATTCACCATAAACTTGTACCCACTAAACCGAACGAATAGTAATAAGTGGAAGGGTGTCATTGCGTTTTTCATCATCGACATTTTTTGCAGAGCGCTGGGACCAACCTTTGGCATTTGATGACACCGTTTTTTCCACAGCATTGAGTCTTTTTGAGGAAACTGCAGAGCGGTTTCCTTTTTCATTTCCTGAAACTGATCCCGATATTTCTTCATCAAGCTGATTTTGGTCGCGCTTACGACTATGAAGAATTTGTAAGTTGTCTGCCTCGGTAACAACATTACCTTCGAAAGAATGAGATTCTGATGCATAACTAGGTGCTTGCACGATGCCGTTATTAGCAGGTAAATTATCTAATCGGGCAATGATTTGATGCAGCGTGGAAGAAATGTCATTTTGAGAATTTCCAGGCCCAGAATCTGACTCGAAATATCCCTCGAGATATTCCAATGAAGATTGGATTTTATTTCTATCCTGAACACTCAATGCTTTGCTCAACTCAATCAATTTTTCAGAATCTGTCAGTTGCAAGGAAATATCTTGGAGTTCATGGAGGTTTTCACTTGGTCCGTCATATGAACGACGATTGCCCAGATTTGTCTCGATAGCTTCAAGCACAGACAGCAGTTTTTCAGGCGCCATTTTGTCTTGCAAGCAATCCTTACTAGAGCCTTTAATCTCGTCGGGCTCCGTTTGAGTCGAAGTTGAAATCGGAACTGAAACATGATCCTCCGAATTTTCAAGTGCAGCCTTATCCAAATTCTTCGTATTAAATTGACGGCGCAATGAATAATCAGAAATTTTCGGTAATAAAGATTTTTTATCTTCCGTCTGAATAACCGGTTTCGAACTCCTAATCTGCATTGCATCACGCAATAATTTTTGGGATTGATGACGTTCCTCTGATTTCATCACAGGAAGAACTTTTCTGGATTTATTTTTCTTTATAAAATTATTATTTTCATTATCATCCGGTCTATCAGTCAACTCTGAAATAGCATTTACGCCATATGTAATAATGGAATTCATAAGAAATCCTTGCTTGATTAATTTAGTTGAATATCGCGATTTGAACAAAAACTTAAGTCAGATTTTTGTTCTGGAAAATAAAGGGGCAATTTTTCTCTTTCGTAATAATTTATCAACTCTTGAACGGAATTAACATCAGCAAATTCTTCTGGAATCATCGAAAAAAATATTCGATCGTGATCAGGGGCTGACGCACGAACTTCAATTTTTACAAAGCCGATTCGTTCAAGCGCTCGAATAGATCGCAAGTTATCGCTGTATGCAGAAGTTAGTAATATTGTGATACCAACTTTGTTTGCATAATGGCAAACCAATCTGGAAGCTGCAGTTGCCCAACCGCGACCTTGAAAGTCAACACCCATCCAAAAACAAAAATAAGAAGCATGATTTGAAACGGCTAAATTGATGTAACCAACGAAGCCATAATCGCGATGCATAACGGCAAAATTTACGCGGTCTTCATCAACACTCTGTTCAGCAATCCATTTCTTAGTTTCTTCAAGACTACTTAAGGCAGGAAGACCCGTCATGACTGCAATTTGTGGGTCACGGTATTGATAAAAATAAGCTTCGGCATGACTCTGGTCCAAAGGTTCTACTGAGATTGATGTTGTTTCATCATGCAGATCGATAGCCCATCTTCCAACCCAGTTTTCCAAACGCTCAGTAATCCGTTGATGAACTTGCATTGCAAGAGCATCATTCGATTCAAAATTCAACCCCGCAACAGAAAGTTTTAATGCCTTTTTAATGTGTCCAGTACGGGCTTCGCACCAGGCAAGGTTAGCCAGATCATTCGCTGTATTTCCAAAAATATGAATTCTTTTTTGCAGAATTTTCCGTGCTAATTGCCAATGGCCACAATGCATTGCAGTCATTGCCAGCGATCGATCGCTATTATTATCTTTTTGAATTGGAATGCAGTTTTTCCAAACACACTCAAGTACCTCACGCCAGATAGCACGATCAAAATTTTTGCATTTTATAAATGCAGCAATCAAAGCATCATGACCAGCTAAAAAAACTGAAGGGTCGAATTTCGATAATTTAATAATTGCCAAACGACTATCGAGCGTTGCATTATTTCCCAACGCACGCATTGCATCGGCTAATGCAGGCCCATACCGAAACATGCCTCTGTCTGTATTGTTTGTGAGGTTAGCTAATCTGGCTTCGGCATTCGCATGATCACGCACTGCCACCTGAACCACATATCCTCCCTGAAATTCAATCTCTTTACTTTGCGCACCTAATTGCCGCAATCGATGAGAAATAAAATCAAAATTTACAGGTACCCGCCCCGATTGCTCATAACTTTCAACTATTTTTCCAAAACCACAAAGTCGCAAACCATATTCAGAAGTAAATCCTTCTGAAGCGGACATCATTAAATAGCCTTGGCTAGCCTTTGCATTTAAAAGGTCCAGTAAACGCAAGGCACCGATCGGAAATGGCACAGGGCTACTATTTAATTGCATCATGTAGCGATTAATTAACGGCAAAAATCCATTTGCCCACTCCATGTCGGTAACAGATTGCCATTGGTGCTCGCGTTGATTTGAAGCTAAACCAGTTTTCAGAAATTCAAAATTTGCTTCTAATAACTTGCCATAATGGACAGCAAATAATCGCTGCTGTAGTGAAGCCCAACGATCATGAACAAGAAAGATACAAGGGTTAGATGGTCTCCATGCTGACCTTCCCGAGGGAGATAATAAACACGGATCATCCGACTGCTCATCCCAAAGCATGGGTACGATTTGTTCACTGCTGATTGCGTTAGATAATTCAGATTGCTGACGTGCGCTGGCTAGCCATGAACGGTGGGATATGACAGGAAGATAGCGAAGTTGAAGTCCGTCAATTTTTGATGTTTTTTTCAATAAAATCTGCAAAATAAGCCAACTACTTTGACCTGAGCCGGGAACGAGATCAACAATATCAACAGGATTACTTAAGTTGAGTTCACCCAAATTGATGCTGATGAGTACATGCTCGACGATCAAATCAGTCCAATAATCGATCACAAGAGGAGAAAGATCTTGAGGCTCTTGATGGCTATTTTGATTTTTTTGGTGAGGCATATTTTTTTTGTGACGTATAGAAGAAAGATTTTCTAAATCTTTTCCTGCTTCGTCCTTATCGATATGCACAACGCTATTCACCGCAGAATATTTTCATAAAGTGTGTACGTTTTAACCTAATTCAAATTAGGTTCTGGGGTTGCCGAGATGATTTTTGGCGTGATCAAAAACAATCTTTCCCGCTTACTTCGGTTTGTGGATTTCTTTTTGAAAAATATCCCAATAATGGGCAAATCGCCCAAACCGGGAACACGATCGACTTGCTTGATTTCTTGCTCCGAATTGAAGCCACCAATGAGCAGACTTTCATTTTCATTCATGACCGCCTGGGTACCGATGGTGCTACGTCGAATCGTTGGCAAACTTTGTATTTGTCTATCCTGAATTGCTCCGTCTTCTATATCGACGACGAGCCGAACAGATTGTTTTCCGGCAGTATCAACAATATGAGGTGTCACTTTAAGTGTTGTACCCACTGAAACTGGGACAACATTGGCGACTCGTTCTCCAATTGCCTGAACATAAAATGTCTCTGAAAGATCGATCAATGCGCCAAGATTATCCAGCGTCAAAATTGATGGACGCGAAACAATTTTGGCATCGCCATTACTTTCAAGAATGCGCAAACGCGCCATGAGGAAACTACCGGCGTCAGGTATGACGGTCATTGGATTGACGTTATTTCCGAGGACAATGGTTCCGGTCATGGAATCCACTTTTTTGTCAGGCGTGCCAAATCCACCTGCCACATTACCGTTTCGTCCACCCCAATCAATGCCAAGATCGGAAATCCGTGATGAATTGACGTCAACGATAACGGCTTCAATTTCAATTAATTTACTGGGTACATCAAGGACTTTAATCAGCTCCTCATACACCGCCATTCTTGATGGCACATCTTTAATAATGAGTGCATTGAGTCGAGAATCTGCCTGAATCACTGGCCTTTGACGACCATCACTACTTGGATTACTGACATTTTTTGAGCCTTCTTGCGATGGATTCTGATCTTTCTTGTTAGCCGATTCGGCATTCTTGCCATCACTGTGATCAGAAGCATTTGTCAAACCCTGAATAGGCGTCGATAGCGCGGAAAATTGAATATTGGTCCCGCTCCGGCTACTGTCGCCGCTACTAAGATTACGCAGAATCGTGGCAACGCCAGCCGTTGTAATTTGCTGGTCGCGATAGGAAATGACGCGATCATCAACTTGGGCATGCTTTAGCCGAAACACCTTCACTTGTTGTTCCGGCTGCGGCATCGGCATGGAAGAAACCGCCCATGCAACAAGTTCTACGTAACTGGGTGGGCCAGATACCATTGCAACACCACGATCTGGCATCTCCCCCCAACCAAACTTGTTTTCAACAATACCCAGTTCTGTCAGTGCTTTGCGCAAACTGGCAAGACTTGCACCTTCGGGAGAAATAGTTCGCGTCGCCGTTTCAAAATTTCGGCTAACGTGCAAAGTCCCACCAAAATAAAACCACTGTAATCCGTAGGTTGCACTGAGTTGATTCAAGAACTCAGAGGGACTGACCGTGGTCATTTTCCCGTTAACAACTACACTCCAATCCCGTACTGCCTGTGTCGCTTTTAATTGCAGACCAAACGTTCGGCAAAACGAATTCAAAACGTACGATAAATCTTTGTTATCTGAAATAAAAGTGAAGGTCACTTCCGGCCATGGAACGGGCGCGGCCTTGGACGATTCCATCACACAGGCCTGCAAGAAAATCACCATCGCCACCAGAGCAGCACATCTAGAACTGATTTTCATGAAACCTCCTGCCGCTACAACACACGGAATATCCTCCGCCATTCAGCCACCGAATTCGCAAATTGCTCAAGTGCGCCTTCAAATTCTTCAACTGTCGCATCAGCCGGCACCCGGTACTGTAAAAATATTTTTGACTGATCTTGTGAAAGCACTGGTACTTCTGCAAACTCGCGCATCTTTACCCAGGAGCCCATCAGGCAAAGTTCAATCAGTTCATCTGCTTCTGCGCTTGAAGGTGGCAACTCAAGCAAACGACACTCAAATACCAAATCACCATGCGGTGCCGGGCGAGCAAATATGCGATATCTATTATCAAGACTGATTACCACAGCACCATCAGTACGAGGACTATCACCGTGCAAGCTATTGCGCTCGACATATCCTGAGAGCGCCGAGTGCAAATTGTTTCGCATTAGTATTCATCCTCCAAAGGCCCCTGAGTCAGGCGGCGCAATGCAATCAGAATTTCGGCTACGGGTTCGATCAACTCAGAAGGAATGTATTGATCAATTTTTGCTGTCTCCATCAAGGCTCGAGCCAGTTTGATATTTTGCATTATGGGTATTCCATATTCGCGAGCTACATTCGCAATCTGGAAAGCAATTGCATCGGCTCCTTTAGCCAATACAATCGGCAATGGTGTGATGTTTTCTTCGTAGTAAAGTGCAATAGCTAGGTGAGTAGGGTTGGTAACCACTACGGAAGCCTTACGAGTCTTTAACACCATTTCGCCCATAGCAATTTCTTTGGCAAGCCCCTTGCGATGACTTTTCACGTGCGGGTCACCTTCAAGCTGTTTATATTCCTGCTTGATTTCGTCCATTGACATCATTAACTGTTTACGATGTTGGTAACGTTGCCAGATCAGGTCACCCAAAGCCATGGTAAAAAATCCTATAAAGGTATAAATCACCAGGGTTTTCAGCATGTTGGCAACGGCAACGCCAGCTGCATTCAAACCATTTGCCGGAATCAAAAGAAGGGGATATAAGGAATCGCGAATCACCAAAGTTATGAGCACACTTAAAAAGCAAACCTTCAAAATGGATTTGAAAAATTCGACAATGTTTTTCATTGAAAACATTTGCTTTAAATTACTCACAGGATTCAGCTTGTCTCCTTTTGGAACCAATGCCTTAAATGCAAACAGCACTCCGGTCTGGATCATTTCCCCAAAAATTGCGATAACGATCACCACTAAAATAAACGGCGTCAAAATTTTCACTGCAGAGAACAAAACCTGATCGAATAAAATGCGAATTGCATCACGAAATTCCATTCCATATAACTGAGCTGGGAAAACCATCATCTCCACAAAGCCCCGAATCAAACCTTCAGCGTCAGTCAACATATAGCCAAACAAAGATCCCATCAGCAAGGCTTGTGTGAAATCCTTGCTTTTAGCAACTTGCCCATCCTCACGCGCTTTTCTGAGCTTATGCTCAGTCGGCTGTTCGGTTTTTTCGCTGCTCATCGACTAGGCTCCTGAACCAACATCGCTGAAAAAACACGTAAAGATTTTTTTCCAATATCTTCGAATTCTTGTGCACCATAACCAAATAAAGTTGACGCATAGACCGCAAATACAAAAACAGCCAAACCACTTTTAATAGGCATTGCCATAAAAAAAACCTGTAGTTGTGGCACAAATCGGCTAACCAGACCCAAACCTATTTCTGCAAGAAACATGGCAAAAATAACCGGGGCACTTAACAACACAGAAAGCGTCATTAACCTGTCCATCTGATTTAAAACTAGACGAGGCATAAGATCATTAAATTTAGGTGTCCATTCAAAAACCGGCCAAAGCAGATAGCTATCGTAGAGGGCCCCCAGGATCAAAATAAAGCCGCCACTGATCATTACAAAGGTAATCGCTGCCTGACTGAATAATTCACCGAGTGGCGAAGTGTCATGACCAGTTAAAGGGTTAATTGTTGAAGCGATACTGGCTCCGCGTTGGTTATCGACATAAGCTCCCATGATGTCAAATGCCCAAAACGGTATGGCTATAAAAAATCCCAGACAAAAACCAATTGCTACTTCTTTTATCAAGAGTCCCATCATCAAGGACCCAGAACGAGAAATGGAAAGAGACTGCTCCATCAGGGAAGGCACAACAAATATCGCAATACTGCAAGCCACACCAGTACGCAGCAAACCGGGTAAAGCCTGACGACTCAGCATTGGAACTACCGAAAAAAAGGCAAGCAATCTCGGCATCGAGAAAAATATTCCCGAAAACCAGGCAAAGGGATATTCGAAAAATGAGGATTCCATTTAATGAATCATTTGCGAAAAATTATCGAATAATGACAGTGCATAATTAAAAATTTCACCGCCAATCCAGCGTGAAGTCATATACAGCGTCAAGCCAACTGCGATCAACTTGACTGCAAATGACAGGGTTTGTTCTTGAATCTGTGTCAGTGCCTGTATCAGGCTAAATAAAACACCAACTACCGAAGCAACAATAATTGGTGGCAATGACAACCACAGCACTAACAACATGGCACGTATTACATGCGAGGTCAGATCAACGGTTTCCATGGCTTTGTCAGTAATAAGTTTGGACCAGACCGTGTATCAATCGAGACCAGCCATCTATCATTACAAATAAAAATAGTTTTAAAGGTAGAGAAATCGTCACCGGCGACACCATCATCATGCCCATGGCCATCAAAATATTAGAAATCACCAGGTCAATGACAACGAAGGGTAAAAACAAAAGAAATCCGATTTCAAAGGCTGCTGTCAGTTCAGAAACGACAAACGCTGGCATAACAATCAAAATATCGCGTTCGCTGGCATCGTCCGAGAGTTTTGGTGGCCATAATTTTTTTGCCGTCCCAAGGAAAAATTGACGTTGTGCAGGCTTGCTATTACGTAGTAAAAATCCACGTACTGGTTCTACGCCTTTTCGTCCAAGTACCAGCATCGACTTAACGGACAAGGTCGCATCCGGTTCGTCGCCAATTGCGTCAGCAATTTCGGACCCAACAGGTGCCATGACATAAGCAGTCAGCAATAATGCAAGGGCATAAATTGCCATATTGGGCGGCGCCTGCTGCACACCAAGGGCATTGCGAACCAATGACAAAACAATCGCTATTTTTAGAAACGAAGAGGCCACTACTAAAATGAGTGGGACAAGTGCGAAAATGCCGAGCGCAAACGCAAGGGCAACCGGATCGATCGTCTTCATAAGAGTTCACTCATTTTGATCGATCTCTTCTTGCATATTTTTTGGCTTTTTTTCCGTATTCAGGCGCAAAACTGCTACACCAGTCTGCCCGTCAACATCGACCAACTCGCCCTCGCCAATGGCTTTGCCATTGGCGCGAATCGTTACCGCTCTTCGTAAATCACGACCCAATTCAAATATGTAGCCCGGCTCTAATAATCTGAGTTCGGCGAAACTAATCACGCGTTCACCAAGATCGAAATTTATTCTGACGTTGATCTCGTCAAGAATATCTTCTGCTTCAGCATCAGAATCATAGTCATCGTTATTTTGCATATATGCTCCTGGTTCCTTCGTTACTTTAATGACGGACCCCGACATGATTCCTTTTGCAGCAATGCCTGATCCAAAATTAAGTCCGATATTGCTGCCCTCGCTGATCCAGTATTCATCCAGCAAAACAACATCACCAACTATAAGTTCCGCTAATGTGCCCGGCAGCAAATCTGTCCATCCAATTTGAAACTGCATTGGAACCGGAACATGTGACCAAGTAGAAAAAGCTGAGGGCCGGGATGCGACATTGCGTAGCGCACTTGCCAAATATCCAAGGCCGGCACTCTCAACCCATATTTCACCTTCCGTAGCGACCTCATCATCATCGAGGGAGAATCCAAATCCAAACCAGTCCTCTGGTGGCATTACTTGTGAGTTCGAAGACAGAACACTAAACCGTTTGCGCGTACTGGCTTCAATGTGGGCCGTCACTTCATTAAATGCCGTCTCCAATACAATCTGGCGTAAAGTTTCATCCATCTCCGGACCACATCTCTGGCCAATCAGTGAACTAGCCATCTGCCAGACCCATGCCTCGTCAAGTCGAATAAAACAGCGAGCACCACCCCAATCCGCTTCAATCTGCATGCGCCCATTTACTGGCTCAATGCCAGACCAGATTTGCCACTGATAATCATTTTCAAAAAAATCAAAACTGACAGCCTGTTTTCGCCTCGCGATCTGACGAAAATAAGTCGCGATTTCAGAGTTTATTTTGCGCAGGGTCGGAGTTCGCATTACGCGCTTGTCCCTTCAGGCCAATCGCAGGAAACAGAATATTTTTCTTTTCGAACAGTGGCATAAGCAATTACCCGTAAGGGTCTGTTGAGGCGCTCTCCCACATAACGTACTAACCAAGGTAGTTTGCCGGCCAGCCAGTTAAAGTTCACTTCGTCGCCGAGTCCAATTTCAAAAATCAGACGATCAGCTTCTTCAAAGGCCGTCAACTTCGCGTCGCCAAGTAATGAGTCACGCAAAGTCAACTGTGCAGTGCGCCTTCCATTAACTTGACAGACTTGTGAGAGACCACCCATATGCTCGACCAGGGTTGTCATGGCGTGCATTTCTTTTGGGTGACAATTCTGAAGATTTAAAGATTGACTCAAAGATTGAGCATTTTCATGACTGTCCGAGTCGTGCTGTGCCATACCGGCTTTAAGCAGTCGATTGAGTTTTTGCACATCGCTTTGAAATGCAGCAGATTGTTCCAGGCAATCCGCTGGCGGATTTTCACCCAAAGCCAAGGACATCGGCCCTAAGTCAATGGACTTTGAACCGGCCGGCATCAGACGCGCTCCAACATGGCGTTTTTCCGGTTTTGTTCATGCCTGCTGGCGCTGACCTCTTCCATTTCGAGATCTTCTTGACGCTGCACTTCCACAAAAAGCTCTGCGTTGAATGCCTCAAGCAATTCAGAAAACTTCTCTCGCATGCGAACTGCTTCCCGATGAATAAATTTGGCCTGCTCTACCGCTTCAGAAGCCACAAGCCGTAACTCTTGTGCTTCATTAATTCGGGATTCATAGGTCAGCTTTTTTTCTTTCATCAGCTCAATTTCCAGAGCTACAGCATCCAAATCTTTAAGTTGAACAAGACGTTGGTACAAGTCGTCAAACAGCTCACGCTCTTTGCGTTCACAAGCCACTTCGAAGTCGCGAAGTTCTTTACGAGCGATTTTTAATTTTGAATCAGCCTCTGCCAAATTTTGGCGTGCACGTGCCAATTCAAGCTCAGCTTTATCTTCTCTGAATTTTTTTATGCGCAACAAATCTTTGAGTACATTCATGTAATTCCGCTCATCGACCAGACTTAATTCAAGCTTTTCAGAAAATTTTTGTCACTTTAGTCAGAAAAGTGCAACATCTTGTCGTTATGTAACGACCTTATAAATGTAGTTCCGGGGAAAGGATTAGGAGAGAAATACGTGAAACGAACAGCAATAATTCAGCAACTGCATTGCCATAAAAAAGCTGCAAGCCGCCTAAGCCACGACTTCCTTCAGCATTTGCAAAGTTTGGGAGTAAGGCATGCATTCATCCGTGGGCTGACGTAAAAAGGTAAGAATTCCTTCCATACGATCAATGGCCTGATCTGCTTTCGGATCTGAGCCGCGCTTATATTCACCAATTTTCACCAACAGCTCGACTTCCTGATATTTGGCCATTAATTCTCGTAAACGACCTGCAGCAATCTTGTGCTCGTTTGACACCACCATATTCATGACCCGAGAAACGGACGCGAGAATATCAACCGCCGGGTAATGGTTTGCTGAAGCTAATTTGCGCGACAAAATAATATGCCCATCAAGAATAGAGCGCGTCTCGTCTGCAATTGGCTCGGTCATATCGTCGCCTTCAACCAATACCGTATAGAGCGCCGTGATCGACCCCTTATGGCCCATGCCAACCCGCTCCATCAAACGCGGCAGCGTCGCAAATACACTAGGAGGGAAACCACGCCGGGTAGGTGGCTCGCCAGCCGCCAGACCAATCTCGCGCTGGGCCCGGGCAAAGCGTGTCACCGAGTCCATCAAGAACAAAACGCGCTTACCCTGATCCCTGAAATACTCCGCAATTGCGGTCGCAACGTATGCGGCCTTAGAACGTTCCATGGAAGATTTGTCTGAGGTAGCACACACAATTACCGCGCGGCGGAGACCCTCTTCGCCTAGTTCATGCTCAAGAAACTCACGAACCTCTCTACCCCGCTCCCCAATCAGCGCCACCACCGTGACATCGACTTCCGCCCCCTTGACCAGCATTGCCATTAAAGTTGATTTACCACCACCGGCTGCAGCAAACACCCCCATACGCTGCCCTTCGCCGCAGGTCAACAAACCGTCCAAAGAACGAATTCCCAAAGAAAGCGGTTGCGTAATAATGCGGCGTTTTAATGGGTCCGGCGCGCCCGTCAACACGGGGTAGTATCGAGTCACATGTAGTGGCCCATGGGTCGCCGTATCCATAGGCTCACCCATCCCGTCAAGCACGCGCCCCAACAGACTATTACCAACCGGGACCATATGGACACGTCCTGTCGGAATAACTTCCGTATCACTAGAAATTCCCTGCATATCTCCCATAGGCATCAATAATGCGGAGCCTTGTGAAAAGCCCACCACCTCTGCCTTGAGTTCGGTATCGTCATCAGGACTTCGCAAGTAACAGATTTCACCGATTTTGACTGTCGGCACCAGCGCCCTAATAATTGTCCCCGTAACCTGTACGACACGGCCACGAACATGCATAACCTGCGCCTGCGCCAGCGCGGTCTGCAACATATCGGTGATGTAACTGAAATGATGGCCGGGCATATCAACAGCCGTGAGGTTTTGACTGAAAGTTGCGATTCATTTCAATATTTGTTCACAATTTCATTAGAAATATTATTCAAAGACCTGAGAATATTTGTGATCGCATCAAGGAAATAATTATATTTTTGTGTCAACTCTGTCAAAAATAATTGCTGCTCGGATGCCCGTTGCGAAATTAAAACCTGCTTCTCGGCGTACTTGCTACGCCAGCTACTAATTTGGTCCGATGTGGGGTGCAATACAAATTTCTTCAAATCGGCATCAGTAATAACTGAATAATTAGATGGTCCTTCGGTAAAATACATTTTTCCGGTTGAATCTTTAAAAATTGACCCTGTAGGTCTGGGAGAAGTCAAATTAAATATCGTCGTCGATAATTTTTCAACTGGAAAAGAAGAATAATAGGTTTTGCCACCAAATGTATATTGAACCGCATCGTAATTTCCAACCGGAACTTCCATCGTCACTGCGTTTGAAGGCTGCGTACTTGAATTAGTATTGGGAATTAAAACCGTCGTATCAGATAAAGAATCTGTTAATTTTATTGCCGCCAAAAAACTAGCTGGTGTATTTTCCCATTGAAAAATTTCCCATTGCGATATCGGAATAGCCACCGGTTTTACGCTTGTAGGGTCAATAACGACAGACGAACCAGCCACTTTATAAATAAGATCAGTAGCAGGTAATATCGCAGGTATGGTGTAGATACTGCCTGCAGTTAATTGGGAAATTCGCGAGTCTGTCGGCCCATTCATTGCAGTAATAGGGCCTATTGCAAGACCAGCAGTCGTACTATTAGCGTAGTAATACGCATCGGATCCACCATAGTCAATATTAAGACTATTCATTTTCCCAGTTATACCAACAAGCTCTTGAACTAAAGAGGTTTTCTGATCTGCAATAGGCCATGAACTAGGAACCTGAAAATTAGCATTTAAAGCAGCGTCAGAAACAGTAAGAACAACAGGTGTTACCGATGCCGAAGTTTTAATGGTATCCAATTCATCGTTTACCAAATTTAATTTATCCACGCTGTCAGAAAGTGCACTATTTTGGTTTTGAATAGTGGTGCTCTGATCTGCGCCAAGTGAAGCAAACTTGGCAGTCGCGAGGTTTTGTACATTTGCATTCACATTAGTAATTACCCAAGGATCATCTACTGGTAAACCAGTAGTAATCGTTACAATATCATCCATAAAAATACCCCCTTAACTGAACTGACTATTTTCATTAATTTTTAATGGACTCTTTGACTAACTTGGTATCTGTTTGACTTGCTTGGAACTCGACAGGGCATTATCACTTTCCAATGTATTTTCTGGAGTGATAGCCTTCGATTTATCATCAACCATTGAATTCATTTCAACGGAAGTCGGGGCATTAATTTGAGAGGCCCAATCTTTCAGCAATATATTTAATTGCGCTGTCATGCTTGAAGGCGCATTGATCCGCTTTTCATCCTGAGTTTTTTTCAACTCACGCTCAACATTTTGATTTCGCAGTAATTTAAGAAGTGCATTTAACTGTTCAATCCTATCGCTTGCCGTATTGTTGATACGGGAAATTTGATTTTTATTATTATCTTGAATTTGTGAAATACGTTGATCGAGTTGGTCTGCCGCCACAACAGAGCGCGCCAATTCTTTGGCCAATTCATCTTTACTATCTGTCAGCTCATTTTCTATTGCTGTACTTGCTGAATCTGCCGCTGTTTGGGTTGGAATTAAATTCGCATAACTGTCAAAAACCGTCATTTTGAGTGTTAAATCACCCACTGAAAGTTCGAATTTGGTACTTCCAGGATAATCGGAACTCATGGGTTTTAGTGAATTCAAACTATTCCGCGTATCTTGATTAATCCATAAAAAATCTGAAAATGTTAATTTCCCATCTTTATCGAAAACTTCCCTCATGACCGGTGTAGAGGCTGGAGCGTCAATATTAAAACCTGCCGCATTGAGCTCATTTAGCGTAGTTTGAGCTGAATTTAAATCGGGCCCTAGTTTAGGGCCATCATTCAAAAAAAGTAATTTCAAGGCCTTTGCATCAGCATTGGTATTTTTTATAGTATTTGCTGTAACTGTCGAATAATTTCCCTGACTGTATTGCTCCAACGTACTGCCAAGTTGTGCAAGACTTTGGAAATGATCCAAAAGTGACGACGATACGCCAAGGCGATTTAGAAGATAATCACGGATCCTGTCAGACAGCGCAAACTCCGTAAATCCGGAAATGAGTTGCGCATCTTCTGGGCTTCCAATAAAAGAAAGACTTGCTAGCGGCTCAGCCGTTGAAATTGCATTCGCCATGGCATCCTCAACTTAGTAAATATATTTATTTTAATTATTTAAATTAATGATCTGAATTTTTTTCGTATGGCCGGCAATGCGTTTTCCACACGTGAATGCTCGATAAGCCGGTCTACTTCTTCCTTAACTTCACGCATCATCTTCTCGACCAATTGATCTACTTCACGTTCAGCATTCGGACCGCCATACATTCGCAGCTCACGCATCAACTGCTCTGGATCAATATTATTTTCTTTAAAAAAATTCTCGCTGCGCTTGAGTGCCTGCTGCGCTGCAGCGATAACTTTGCGCGAATCCATAATGACTTTTTGTATTTTTTTTTGCTGCTCATCAAAATCCATGTTTGTTCCTATGTTGTGCTTGGAATGACGAACTCCTGATTGTTTAATGTGTAACGAAAAAAAAACAAGGTTCCCTCTGAAATATCCGATGTAATAAAAGGAACATTTCTATCATTTATTCAACCCAGAATTAGTAGTAATAAATCAAACAACCTAGGCATCAAGGGCATGAATCCGAACAACTCAATCCAACGTACTGGTTCTGTACCAAGCCATACCTTACAGACAGAGTCGAATTCAGAAAGTGTTCAGGGAAACCGTCGGGGAGAAACGCTGAGCCTGGTGCCAGCCAAGGACATCGACGACGACATACAGATTGAAAATTTCAAACGCATCACCAATTCGAACACCGCGCTTGATACCAAGTCGCTGCAAGAACGTGCTGCCAGTTTGGAAAAGCGGCCAAGTCTTTTGCCCTCATCACAAATCAAGGCATTCACCAAAGCCTTTAACAGTCAAAAGGCCACGACAAAGCTGGCATTGCAATATCTGAATTATTTAAAAGGCCAAAATAAAAAGCCGGTGCAAGACGCCAGTCTGCAATCCTTAATGCAGCACTACATGGGGTTACAAAAGCTGGCGCATGCGCTAAAAGGCTCAGAGCAAGACTTGGCAGCCGCCCTGACCCCGCTCGAAGAACAGCCTGAGAACTTGGCTGAACTGGCAGAATATCTGCAAGAAGCGGGGGATGATCCTGAAGCACTCGCCAGTTTGCTGGAAGATGTTGAGGGCCTGCCAAAGGAAGAAGAATCGCTTTTTCAGATGATGAAAACGCTGCGCTTTCAACCGCAGCAGCTTGGCATGAAGCTGCGAGACTCCCAACGCCTGCCTAAATTAACGGAAAGAGAAAAAGAGGAAACGCTTGAGCAGGTCGAAGATGAACTTCGCGAACTAGAGCATGCTCATGGCGGGCGAATTCTGGCCAGTAAAAACTCGCTCAATTCTGCACTGCAGAGCGACAATCCGCAGGGGTTTATAGAAGGCTATAGCGAACTGGTGGAAAGCAGCGGTGGCTTTTCTCAAACTTTCGAGCAGCTTATCAGCCGATACAAACCCATTGAACTGATGTCCGTCTTGCCGCTCATGAAGCAAGCGCTGGGCGATGATATTCGCGCAGACTTACGCTCTACGGACAAAATCAAACTCGAATTTTTGCTTAATGAAATCTCATACATGCAGATTTCTTCAAATTTTTTAAAGCTGGGAGGTGATTTGATCGCAGACCTGCAGAGGCTTTTTTATGCGGATAAAAAGCCATCCCCATTCACAACAGACGAGCAAAAATTTCTGCTGGCATTAATCAAAACTGTTTCGGGGGGATGGGTGTCACCGAGCCAATTTGACAGATTAGCTAGTGAACTTAGCTTAGACGACGGTCCGCCAACGATCTATTTTTTACACGGCACCAAGCATCTTTTGCGTGAACTGCCATTCAAGGTATTTACGGATGATGAGAGCCGGTCTGCGGTGCTGGAAGCGGTGCAAACCGCACTAGATCAAGCCATCGAGCGGGAAGAAGCCGCAACAAGCACCAATGCAGAAGGGAGCAACGAATGAATTGGGTCGAACAAACCATTTCAAGATTTGGCGAAAGTATAGGAATACCAACGCTGGCATTAGAGGAAGGCCGGAGTCTGCGGCTAAAGTTAGCAAACGACTGCAGTATCCTGATCCATAACCTGCCCGAATTACCGATTGCTGAAGTGGTTGTCAGTCGCAGCGAGCCCATCGCTTACACCTCTTCAGCACTGTTTCGGGCCGCACTGCAAGCAGCAGACTTCCGCTCGCCCAGCGCCTGGCCCGTACAAGCGGCGGCAAATAACAAAGAACTGATCCTTGCAATGCGCATACCACAACGCGCGTTCGCTTTTAATGTATTGGAGCAGGCTTTAAACGAATTGGTGGAACTCCATCAAAAAATCCGACAATGAGTCAAAAAATATTGTGATTTTAAGTTTATTTAATTTGAAAAATATCAGCTTTAATTTTAATTTAAAACTTAATTACCTTTTTAATCAGAATTATCCTGATAAAATTTATTTTTATATTCGTACATATTTTTAAATACATTGATTGAAATTTCATTTATATTATCAATTAAAGTGGTATTTATTAATATACTAATATCATGAATAAGGCTATTTTTTTCGTCGTCTGAGAGTTGGTCAAAATCTTCTAATTGATCGTTGGTTTGATTCTGCCATTCTTCAATTTTTTCTTCAATACTGGATAAATTTTCATCTAAAATATCATTTATTCCAGATAAAAAATCGGATTTTATTTGTTGCAAATATTGTGGATCACAAAGAGATTCAATTTCACCATTAGATTTACTGAGAAAATCAGTTACGAATCCCGAAATTTGATCTTTATAAATATCCGTAAAAATTGATAAAATCTGTAAATCATCAAATGAATATTGTTCTAATGGCGCCTGAATTAATTGCATTTTTGCTGGTGCTGGTGCTGGTGCTGGTGCTGGTGCTGGTGCTGGTGCTGGTGCTGGTGCTGGTGCAACAGGTAAAGCATTAAAGCTTACCACGAGCCGGTCTCTTAATCCTGTTATTTTATTCAGCAAATTTAATGCGGCCGGATTATTCTGCAAGTCCAAATCTTCATCATCGTGAAGTTGTTGAATTAATACACTCAAATCATCAATTTGATCACTGACTGCAGCTTGAGCATTAGTAGCAGTAGTTAAACAATCTTGAACTTGCTGAAGGAGAGAAGATTCATTATTATCAATAATTCTATCAAGCTCTAAAAATAGTACTTTCATTTCAGCCAAAATTTCTTCAACATTACTTAATCCAGATTTAATTTCAGCAATAGTCGATTTCCATTCGAGTTTGTCTTGTTGGATTTTGTGAGCATTTAATTGTGGACCCAGCACAGGAACAGCAAGTAATTTATATGCGTCAAGTTCATTTTTTGCTGTCGTAGCCGAAGTTTTCGTTTCCTGCACATTATGCTGTGCGATTTTTACGTCTCGCTTAGCTATTCCAAGGGGTGTCTGTCTGAATTCATTGATGGGCATCGCAACGCTTCCTCTAAAAATTAATCAGGCCAATACAACCGGATTGAGCGCCGCATCTGACTTGCCGCTTTCCTGTTGCATAAATCTGGTTTCCAGCCAACGACGTCCGTGCCATACGGTTTCCGTCATTTTTGACAGAACACCGTGGCCGTCATTACCGTCAATGTTTTGAACCAGCGTGTAAATCAAATCATCACTTTCGCTATCGAGACAAAAACGGCAATCGTCCATTTCTGCCAACGCACAGTTCATATTTAGCAAACGCAGCATGATGGCTTGCTCTCGACCTTGTGGCAGCGGCCCGAAACGGCATTCAATCAATAAACGGTCGGGGCCGTGGCGAAGGGAATGCACAACGGCGAATTCAAAACCGCCATAGCTCATTTCCATGGCCAGTTCATCGCCAGGCGTGGGCTCTTCCTGGCGTAAGGCATACCCCAGGGCGACACGAATCTCGTCAACGATGGCGAGAAACCTGAGGCGTTTTTGATGAATATCGATTGTGTTGATCACGAAATTTCCTGCTGTTTATTGAAGGTGTCGGGGCATGAATAGCGGAACCCTTAAGCCAGAATCTGGTGACCACCCAAACCCATCTCCATTTGCAATGAGGGCGTGGGGAAAAATTCTTGCTCCCAATTCGTCATGGCATGTGCCGTTTGACGCATCTTTTCTAATAGCGCTGCTGCCTGCACTTCGTGCAGGTGTACGCGAAACATCGATTGCAATTTTTTTTCTTCAGGATGCACACCAAATGCAGATGAAAATTCACGCGCCAGATTCAGGTTTGCTTTGAGTAAGCGTCTGAATCCGGCATTCAAATTATGCTCAGGAAGAATTCCCAATTTGCAGGTAATGAGTACATGCTCGGGCTGGTCCGAGGAAGAGTGCAGTAGTTCAAATTGCATAGCCTCGACTTCCAACTCCATGGCTAGCGGCAAACTTTCTTCATGCACCATCGATGGCGGCGGAAAACCCAATTCACGGAATACGTCTTCAGACAATGCAATAAACTTTTGGCGCCAGGAATTAGCCTGCACAGTGTCTCCCGCTTGAATTGTTGAATGAGGCCCTTAATGTGCAGTAAGTACCGGGCTCTCTGGTTTCGTTCCCGTCACATTGTCAGCACCAATTGCGTCCGGTGGGCTTTCACGAATGCTGCTAAATACACGAGAAAAAGTAGCGCGCAGTGCTTCCAGCTGGCCAGACATGCTTGCTTCCACTTGACCGATGTCGGATTCAATAATGCAGGCATCTTCTGCTAGGTGCAGGTCGCCAATGACTTCGATTTGCTCGATGCCGGGATAGCTGTGCAACATGCCATCGACATGTTCTCGCGTGACTTCAATTTGTGATGGATGCACCTTGACTGTGATTTGCTTTTGGCTGCGCACCAGTGCCAAGGCATTGCGTACAACCTTGACGACTTTTTCGCGTTCATCAAATTCCGACACAATCCGGCGAACGGCATCCATGACCAGATCCACCATCTGAACCTCAACCTTGGCAAAATAATCCACGGTCTGGCTGATGATGCTGATCATGTTGCTAGTTTGCTCTAATTGCGCAGATTCCTTACCCTCGCGATAGCCGCGGATTTTTTCGGATTCGAAGGCTGCGCGTGCCGCAGCAATAATGCGTTCACGTTCCGCATAGCCATCGGCGACGGCTTCTGCAGCTGTTTTATAAGCCCAAAAATCTTTTGCTTTGATAATTTTTGATTTTTTGTTTAAGCGGCTCAGTGTCTGATCGCGTTGCAGAATGAATGCCATTCTCCCTCCAGAATATTCATGACTGAAAAAATAATATGGCTTGCCGCATGCTGACTGATCGTTGATGCTTGCGCGTCAACTGGTGTTTTCAACAAAACCCTTTGCTGCATTTCGAATGGCGACGTACTCAGGCTTTGCAAGATCAGGCTAAAACCAAGTGCGCGACTGTCTGCATCTGGCAGCATTGGCGGCTGTTCTATCAAAGGCGGCAACAATAAGGAGCTTTGCATAATGAATTGAAATGCATCAACACCCAGCCGCTCTTTCCATTCAAGGACATTACTGCGGGCCAGACTGGACCTGATCTGAGGAGCAAAGATAACAGCACCAACATGTGCCGCCAGACGAGCCAAGCGTTCGCGGGATAACAAGGCAAGCGACCAATGTGGATCGGGCACGGTCAGGAAAGGACGATTACTGAGTTCCAGCGCCGACAACAACAAGCCTGACAAACATGGGGTTACGGCAGGCTCCTCCCAAGCAAGCTCTGGAATGCTGTCATTAAAAAACTGCGCACGACGTGAAGGATGCAGATACGCGGCCGGGCAATAATTAAAAACCAAAACAGAACGAAATAAAGCAGGATGGCGCGTCCTTAACTCTTGAAGTTGACTCATTTCTGCGTTCATTGTTGAGCCCTCAAGCTGCCCCTACTCCGGCTGCACATTGCCGTTTTCGCCGCGGCCCCATTTCCACCAAGCGGCAAATCCCAGGCCAAGCAACACTGCAGCGAGCAAGCCCAACATGGACCAGATCATGTTGTCACTTATCCCCGCGGGTAACAGACTGCCTGTTTTTTTTACGCTATCAGCGTGTCGATTATTTGCAGACACTTCAAAGGATTTAGCGGATGCCGGCACTAAAACGACCGACACTTTATCGGCGGTTAAACCGGAGATACTGTTCGAGACGAGACGCTTAATCTGTGGAATCGTATCGTCAAGGCTATAGCCCGGCTTATATTTGATAAATACGGCAGCCGACGAAGGTAATGCAGGGTCGCCACCTGCGCTGCGCTCAGGAAGAACCACGTGTACCCGCGCTTTGATGACGCCATCAATTTGTGAAACGGTTGCGGACAACTCTTGCGACAGCGCCCAAAGGTAGCGAGCCCTTTCTTCCAACGGGGAAGAAATCAGTCCTTCTTTGCGAAATATTTCACCCATCTTGGCGTAGCGTTCACGAGGCAAACCTTCGGCTTGCAAAATCGAAATCGCCCGCGCTACCTGGGTTTGTTCAACATCGAGACTGACCAGACCCTCTTTGCCCGGAATTTTTCCTGCTTTGATATCGGCGGTGAGCAAGGCTGCTAGCGCTTCGTTCGCTTCGCTCTCAGAAATGGCGGTTAATAATTCAACCCGACTACCGCAAGACGAGATTGAAATCAACAACAGCAACGCCATCAGATAGCGTTTAAACCCCGTGCAATTTGCCGGCATTAAATTCATCACTGTAATTTGGAAAGTTGATCAACATGCTGCACGGCTTTGGATACGCCTTTACCAACGAGTTCGACTTCGACAGAAATTGCCGACATTTCCATTTGAAGTTTCAACAGATCTCTCAGCTGTAAATTACCCGGAGGGGATTCAAGAAGATGATGCGTGCGTTCGACATTGCGTATGTAAGAATTGCCAACCGCATCTAGCCGGGCAAGAATAGCGTCGCCTATGGTCCGTAATCCATTTGGTACCGTCTCAACAGCCGAGACTGCCTGAACGGATTCCGACGAATCTGTTGCTAACAACTTCGAAAGTCGGGCTGCATCACTCTCAACCGCCGGTGTCGTTGACGGCAAACTAATCGCTTCGTCAAGGGGTATACCGGTACTTATATTATTACCAGCTGCTTCTTCAACCATTGCCATCAGAATTTCATTCATGATGGACTCCCTTAAGGTTCAACAAACCGATTGTTTTTTTAATTTATTGTTGCCTGAAAGTTCAATGACCTTGGCTGGCTTGGGATGCATTTTTTGAGCTGCATGCCCTTCTATTTGCGCCTGAATTCCTTGCGCCAAATCAACCTGATGGGTATCAAGATGGTTTTTTGCCAGCAATGCGCAAAGTAGTCGCTGCGCGTCTTGCGGCTGTTTGGCAAGAGCCAATGCCAGTCCAAGATAAACCTGGATTTCTTCGTTCTCAGGCACGGTGCGTAGTCCTTCTTCACGCAGCACCCGCACGGCATCCTGAAATGCACCGACCGTCATCCTGGCCAAAGCCAAGCCAATATACGGAAATGCCTGGCCCGGCCGCAACACGCGCAAACCTTCAAACAAGCGAATTGCCGGCACCACGTAACCTGATGTGGCGGCCAGAAACCCTATCTGTGCAAGCAATTTCACTTCTTCGCTTGTAACTGGAGGAGTTTCAGCTTGCGTTGAAAGAAGATGATTATTGTCGCTCATGATTTTTCCAATAGTTCCCGCAAAGTAACGGCGCGCTTATGCAAATTAGCGTAACCGGCATCCATTTCAGTCAACTCAATAAGCGGAGTAAGAACAGAAAGCGATTGGTCTTTTTTACCCAGGGCGGCCAGCGATTCAGTCAAATGCACCGCCGATTCAAGATGCCGGGGATCTGCAAGAAGGGCTGCTGTAAAAGCAGAGACTGCATCGTCATAGCGCGACAGTCGCTTGCAACAAATCCCAAAGGCACTAAGAAAGCGAACCTCTAGCGGCCTGTATACCAACAGAACCTGGAACACTCCAAAGGCATTGTCAATTTTTCCTTGCGTGAACAAGGTGTGACCGATGCTGTAAATGACTTCAATTTGTTCATCTGTAAAACGCGTCGCTGCAGGCAGCTGCGCAATTTTTTCACGCAAAGCAGCAATGCCGCTTAACTCGGCGAACATGTCGGGATTAACGAGACTTGCCGGCTGTGCCGGACTAAGAAAGTCACTCATGCTTTGACCAGATTAGTAAGCATGGATGACATGCTCTGCTCTATCGCACTAAGCATTTGCAATATCTTACTGAGCGCATCACGTAACTGCTGATAAGCATCCAGAGCAGACTGTTCAGCAGAGTCACCCAGATTGCGTTGCAAACCAAATTTTTCCGCAGTGATTTCGTCGAGCTTTGCCCCTAATCTGATATCAGCAGCTACGCAATCAGCCACTGCCTTTGTCAGACCGGCAACGGCATTGGTAATCGACATCCCTGCATCTGTCACTTTGTTCCTGCTGGTTGCAGAAACATTGAGACTTTCAATTTCATTAGAGGCGATTCTGACCTTGGATTTTAAATCAGCAATTTCAGGCTGCAGTCGGGCATCAAGTCTTGTTTGTGCTCGGATTGTCTGATTCATCTTGGCTATTTTTACTGGATCAGTCTCAGTCGGAAGCTGCCTTTTAAGATCGGCAATATTTGTTTGATAGTGCTTACTTTGAGCGACAGTTTTATCGAGCTCTTCCTGTAAGGGAGCCAGTGTTTTTGTTTTACTCATGGCCTGCTTGGATTCAGCAACACTCTCCAGCGAGCGACCAAAAGCAACGACACTGGCAACTGCCTGTAAAGCAGCCGTGCAAACAGCTGTAATTGCACTCGCCAATTCGGCACTTTTATTTGCTTTCGCGGCTATTTCTTTTTGTTTAAATTCATTTTCCGATGAATGAATTTTAAATTCGCGGTCTTTTAATTGTATATTTTTATTTAAAGCCGCCTGCTTACGCGTAAATTCGAGAAGCATTGACAAAATATCATTAATATCTATCGTAATTAAAGTGATAGTATTTTTAATGTTATCCATCAAGTCTTTTAAATCGTGTAATTTTATTTTCAGCTCATCAACTGGAGGTAAAGAATTCCAGTTTTGATCGGTTATTAATAGTTTTATCTGATCAAGCCAACTTTGCGCTACGATATTTAAATCGGCTCTTTCAGAATCAATTTCAGCCAGTGTCTTTTGACGAACCTCAATCAATTCTTTTTTTTCGGTTTCGTCAAGTCCATCAGGCGAATGAACAAGGCTTGATATTTTAATTAAGTCCGAAGCCAAGCTATCCGATATATTAACGTTCGCCATTATCAATTCTCTTGGTTAATTAATAAATTAGCTCATTTTGAAAGTTCTTGCTGCTGAAACATTATAATTTGAAATTGATATGGACAAATTTTCAAAAAGATTTTTAGTTCCTTCTATCTTTTCTTTAATATGATCTTGTTGCATCGATATTTCGCCAGACAATATTTTTATCCAAACTTCTATTCTTGTCTTTTGATTGTCCAGCATTTTCTGATCAAATTTTATATTCTCTAATTGAATACCATATGAAGCAGAAGTAATCGAACTGATTGCTTCACCAATTTGTGCAACCGCTTGTGCCGCCTCAGATACTTTGCTGACTAACTCACCAACTGCAGACATAATTTTTTCAGCTAATTTCGCTCCATTGAGTGCGATATTTTTTGCTGCATTTGCTGCAGCACCGATTGATAAACCACCTAAAAAAACTGTTGAGGCAGCAATGACAACACTGACCCAAATTGTCATCGCCATAATTAATTTGTCTTTATAAGCTTCACGCTCTTCGGGATTCAAGCCTTTAGGAATTATTAAAGTGCCATCTTTTTCTTGCTGTTCAACAATCCGTTTGACCATGCCAGCAAATGAAATTTCAAGCTGAGCTTCTTTTCCATTAGTTGTGGCAATTTTTATTCCTTGTCCATCGTTTGCTCCCTGCACTGCACGATCAGCAATATCCATAGACACGGTAACCAGACCAATTACTGCAGCAGCAACAGCGGGACCGGCTGCGCCAAATGACAATACGGCAAGAAAGATCGATCCAATTAAGCCAAATACGGCTGCAGCGGTGCTAAAACCAAGGCCAATATCAGAGCCGGCCTGTTGTGCCTTCTGCTTTTTAGCTGCTTCTAAAGTTTTTGCAATCTGATCTTCTAACTTTTTCAATCTATCTTTATTCAGATCTTCATTTTGTTTTAGTGTGCGATTGAGAGTATTGAGCGAGACTTTAATATCCACATTTCCTGCGTTATCCAGCGTTACAGACAATAGAACCATTGCAGTGTCTGGATTCATTAAAGGCTCATCAATTTCCGGGAAATTTTGCGTTTTATTATTCTGATTTGAAGAATCGATTGAAGCCTGATAGCTGATCAGCTCGGCACCTTGCCTTGCCATTGGCTTTGTATTGATTATCGATAGGGAATCCTGCTGCTGTGTCGATATGTAATTGACACGAGGTTCTGCTACAGGACTATTTTTTTCAATCGACATAATGAGTTCTCTTCAAATTATAATCAATTAATAATTTCAAGTAACGAATTAACTTTTTTTATACTAAGATCAAATTTTTTATGCTGACCAAATTCTTTCTGAATCGTTTTTAATATTTCAATTGCTTTTTTTTTATCTCCCAATGCAATCAGGCATTCTGCAATTTGAATACCTGAAGTTGGGTCTTCTGGCTCCATTAACATGGCAATACCCAAAAATTGCATTGCCTCTTCGTATTTTTTTAACATTTGCAAGCAAGAGCCCAAGGCTTTTACCGCACGCCGATCCAGACTATCAAGCAAAACAAGCAATTGAAATAATTTACACGCTTCAAAAAACTTACCATTGCTGTATTGAAAATGACCTATAGAGTAAATAGCCTCGCGCTGTTCATCTGTCACTCCGGCCAATGCACCAAGGTTTGCACCTTTAAATAAATGTTCAATTATTTGAACAGCGTCACCAACTTCATTATTAGTTTTGTCTGACATTTATATTGATTTAATAATTTAACGAAAATTATTGGTAACCGTTCCAATCGATTGCGCATTTTTCTGCAAAGCGGTTGAGGCTTGGTCACTGGCTTGTGTATAGCGATTGGTGAAGGTTTGCAAACGTAACTGCTCTTGTTGAGATTTATTGCTTAAGCTTTCGCTTTTGCCTTGAAGAGCGGTAGTAAAAAAACTGATATCGCTTGCTAACACATTAGGCCTTAAACCTGTCTGGGTAATTTGTGCGCGGAAAGTATCAAGCTTGGTTTTATCGACACCCTCGAGCTCAAGCTGATCAAGAATGGCATTAGCATCCGCCACATCTTTTCCCAAAGGTTCTGTATCGGTTGGCCCGGTTTTTGTGGTTTTGTATAGATTGATACGGGTAATCAGGTCACTGATCCGGTTAATGTGATCGCTAATATCTTCAACCGTTAATTTTTGTAAATTAAGCGCTCTTGCCAGAGAATTGGCAAGCCTTGCATTAGCCACGGCAAGATTATGCAAAGGATTGATTGAATCCCCTGATTCCATCCATTCGTCTACGGTTTGGGGTGCGACTGTTGGCATCTCACTCTCCTTTTCCGCAATCTTCAACAGCAGATACCACTAACTGCGGAGTTGCACTGAGAAATGTATTTCCTATTCAGAGGCTAGGTAACTGACGGTAATGGGTAGTTCCTGCTTATATTTAAGCAGTTATCGAAAGAACTATTTCCCAAAGTCTGGCACATAGAGGATGTACGGGCACTTAGTCCGCACACTAAAACTTCGATAGAAAATTCACGCTTCAATCAGCACAGGACAATGACATAACGATGCAAAGACTTAGTTCTGCACCGTTTAATGCGGCCAGCGGCGGTATCGATCAAATTCTGCGTCAGCCATTAGCCCCGCTTCTCTTGCCCGAGCAGCAGGCGCTGGAACCGGCGCAAATTAGTGATCGGCCCCGTTTGGAATCTTTATTTTATCGAGGCTCAATTAATGATTTTGTGGCAGCGCAGTTGCGGCCCGATTTATTAGGTTCTGAGATTCTGGCGCCTGCGCAGTTTCGGTCTGCCCTGGCTGAGACACGTGCAAATTTGTCGCGCATCGCCAGGGCGAACCAAGGTTCAGCAAAAAAATTGGGCCGGCTCACGAGATTGCTTGAAGAAGATAGTGCGCTGTTTGATTTGCTGCAAATGTATTGGTCTGCTTTGCTACAGGGCTAAAGATGACGGAGGGCGACACCGACACCGTATTTTTGCCAAGGCAGCTTGATCTGCTCAATCTGCTTGGCTATCACCATCTGCAACACGGCAATCCAGAGCGCGCTTTGGTGATCTTTGACGCTATTCATAGCCTGCGGCCAGAGGACAGCAAAGTCATCCTGTCACTGGCTTGTGCACAGCTGCGTTGCAATCAGCCTGAGGCTGCGATTTCGGTTTTGGCTAGTTTGCCGCAGAAAAATCAGGACGATGCCCTGGCTTGGCTGTTTCGGGGCCAGGCATTGATGCAAACCGGACGCGTGGCTGAAGGAGCCAGAGCCATGCGACTGTTTATTCGTAAGCGCAATATAGACAAAATATAAAGGCCAGACTATGGATCTGATCATGCAACGCTTGCAGTTTGTGCTGCAGAAGGTGGTCCAACGTAATGACCTGGTGTTGGCTGCACTGATTGTCTGCATTATTTTCATGATGATTCTGCCACTGCCAACCTGGCTGGTGGATGCCGTCATTGCAGTCAATATGTGTCTGTCGGCGACGCTATTGATGGTGGCAATGTATCTGCCTAACCCTCTGGCATTTTCTTCCTTTCCCTCGGTATTGCTGGTGACGACTTTGTTTCGCTTGGCAATTGGCATTGCTACGACGCGACTGATATTACTCAACGGCGATGCCGGACACATTATTTTCACCTTCGGTAATTTCGTCGTTGGCGGCAATTTGGTGGTGGGACTTGTGGTGTTTCTTATTTTGACTATTGTGCAGTTTGTCGTAATTACCAAAGGCTCAGAACGTGTGGCAGAAGTCGCTGCGCGTTTTTCATTAGATGCGATGCCGGGCAAACAAATGTCGATTGATGGTGATATGCGAGCCGGCGTGATTGATATGGAAGAAGCACGCCGGCGGCGTAGTCTGGTCGAAAAAGAAAGCCAACTTTACGGCGCGATGGACGGTGCAATGAAGTTCGTCAAAGGTGATGCAATTGCAGGCCTCATTATCGTTGCTGTGAACTTACTCGGCGGCGTACTGATCGGCGTACTGCAAAAAGGTTTGACAGCAAGCGAAGCAGTAAAAATATATTCGATTCTGACAATTGGCGATGGCTTGATCTCGCAAATTCCGGCTCTTTTCGTTTCCATTTGTGCCGGTATGATCGTTACTAGGGTTACTAACTCCGACGGCGTAACTTCGAATGTTGGTAGTGACATTGGGGCGCAATTACTTTCTCAACCAAAGGCGCTGATGATTGGCGCTGTCGTCATGCTCGGCTTTGCCTCGATCCCGGGGATGCCTACGCTGACCTTTCTGATTTTGTTTGTGGTTGTTGGTTTGGCTGGTTTTTCGTTTCACCATGGCGAACGAAAGGTAATCGATCCAAAAACCGGCAAAGTTACGACTGTGCCGGCAATTTCTGCCACCGGAAGCACTGAAAAAGACAGTAAGGCACAAGATACTGAGTCATTTGGACCGACTATTCCGCTTCTCGTGGATATGCAATCCGATCTGGAAAAAGCCTTTTCTGCTTCACTGCTGAATCAGGAATTAGTCAAAATTCGTCGTGCCTTGTTTGAAGACCTGGGCATCATTTTCCCGGGTATTAATTTGCGCTTTAGCGCGCAGCTTCCGCCTGAAACTTACTCGATTCTGGTGTCTGAAATTCCTGTCTCGCAAGGTCGGCTTCGGGCTGATTATCTGCTGGTACGAGAAGCACCGGAAAATCTTACTGCCCTCTCCATCCCTTTCGAGACGGATAAAAAGTTTTTGCCAAACATACCAACGATCTGGACACCAGCGTCGCTGAAGGCTTCGTTGAGCAATGCCGAAATTTCATTCATGGATCCGACGCAGGTTTTGTCGTATCACATCGCGATGGTGTTGAAAAAATATGCTGCCGAATTTGTCGGCATTCAGGAAACCCGTGCTTTGCTGACCGATATGGAAGCACGCTTCCCGGAACTGGCCAAAGAAGTTCAGCGGGTTTTACCGATACATAAAATTGCGGAAATTTTGCAAAGGCTGGTTGGCGAAGAAGTCTCGATCCGTAATCTTCGTTCCGTGATGGAAGCCTTGATTGAATGGGGCCAGAAGGAAAAAGATTCGGTGATGTTGACCGAATATGTAAGAGTCGCTTTGAAGCGTCATATCAGTCACCGACATTCATCGGGGCAAAATATTCTTCCGGCCTATTTGTTAGCACCTGCTGTTGAAGACACGATTAGAGCTGCAGTGCGGCAGACCTCCGGTGGCTCGTATCTGGCGCTGGACCCTGGCGCTTCACGTCAGCTTCTTGAAAATATAAAAACGACTGTTGGCGACCTGAGCCGTTCAACGCAAAAGCCGGTGCTGCTGACTTCGATGGATATTCGCCGCTACTTGCGCAAGATGATTGAGCAAGAGCTTTATGAATTACCTGTGCTGTCGTATCAGGAGCTTACGCCGGATATCAATATTCAACCTTTGGCGAGGGTCGAATTATGAAACCCGTTCACTATTTGGTTGGTTTGTCACTTGCCAGTTGGCGCGTCGCTAATCTGATTTATCGATTCAATCGCCTGTTCGATTGTGTCAAATTCATCGAGCAAGGTAAAAAACCCGCCAACTTCAAACACGGCACGTACGCGGTCGCCCAGGCCGACGATGGCAACACGGCCATTCAAATTTCGCAGTTTTTTTATCGATTCCAGAATAACGCGCAATCCGTCACTCGAAATGCGGCTCAGGCCGGTGAAATCGAATACCATTTTAATCACGCCATCGTCCAGCGCTGCGCTAAGGAGTTCGCGCATTTCAGCAGCAATGGTTTTACTGAATTCTCCGCAGGGAGAAACAATAAAAACCTCTTCGCGCATCTCTGTATGAATTGCCATAAATTTTTTTATTACAAGCTGATGTCGGCGTGAATTTTATACCGTCTTAGTCGATAACAAAGACCTAAATAATGTATACCGATTCATCATCCGAAGAAAATAGTCTGGCCATTGAGCTGAGGGTCTTGTATGGCCCGCAGGCCGGCAGCCGACTGGCTCTCGCTTCAGGCGAATATTTTCTGGGCCAGAGCGATGAATGTAACATCATTCTGGCTGGACCCCGGATGGCAGAGAAGCATGCATTAATCCAAATCGAAGACGAAGAAGTTAATATCGCAGCAATCGATGGCAAGGTGTCGGATGCGCAAGGCAATGAAATTGTCGACACCCTGCCCTTAACAATGGGCATGCCGGTTGAATTGGGTGGTGTGTGGATCTCCATTGATTATGTGGATAATCCGTGGCCCGATCCGGCATCTGTGACGCCGTTAGCCAGCGTATCGCCGGTCGCCGTTCAAGTCACTCCTGAAGGATCAGAAACGAGCCTCAATCAGGCAAACACAAAGAACATAAAAAAAGAAGCTCGGCTGCGCACGCGAGCCAGAACCGCCTTAATCATTTCAGTAACAGCGCTGGGACTGACCGCGCTCTGCGGCACCGTACTGGCTGCGTGGCTGGTGCGACACGGTCCTTCTCAGACAGTACTAAGCAAAGTTGTACCACCCGTTCAAGTAGAAGTCAGTGCGGCACACTTGGAAGAAATTCAAAAGCTTGTCAGCGATCTAGCTGGCGGTGGCGCCATTACAGTGACTGTCGACAGTAATAATAAAGTACTGGTTCAGGGCTATGTCGATAACGCTGAGAGGGCCAACCGCCTGTCCGCAGCGCTGGACATGGTTTCGCCTGTCCCGGTTCAGCATATTTATATTGAATCCGAAATGCTGGATTCAGCCATGAATCTTCTGAAGGAAAGGATCGATCCGAATATTGCTCGCATCATGGTGGAATCCATATCCAACGGCACGTTGACTCTCGAAGGCGCTGCGACGACACAAAGCGCGCGGGATGACGCAATCGATCTGCTGCAATCCGGTGTGCCCGGCATTCTCAAGGTTGAATCCATGGTCGTTCTGGCCGAAGAATTACCGGCAATACTGCAGGAAAAAATCAATATCGCCGGTCTGTCGCGCAGACTGGAAGTGGTTGCCAAAGAACCTGAGTTTATTTTGCGCGGCAAAATGACGGATGACGAAATGAAGCAATGGGAAAAGCTGCTTGTGCAGTTCGATGCCGCTTATGGAAAAATTTTACCGATCAGAGCCAGCATCGGACTGCTGCAAAAAAAACCACCCATTGATGTGCAAACAATCGTTGGGGGTATCACCCCTTACGTGGTGACGGAAAGCGGCGAGCGCGCAACGCGAGGCGGTGATATTCGTGGCCACACTCTGACCACAGTACGAGACAACGAAGTTATTTTTGATGGTAACGAACGATTCAAAATCGGGAGGTAAATATGGGCAACGATAAAATTCAACTGGAACTGGAACAGCGCTTACAGGAAGATCCTGATAATGCGTTGTTGAATGACATATTGACCAGGCTAGCAGCCATGCAAGATCGATTACGCGTGGAGCGAAAAAAAATGCAGCGCAAAAAAACCTTCGTACAAATTGAAGCGGCAGAACAATCGGTGCAGGCGGCACTGATGAGCCTGGCACTTTTCAGCGCCAATAAAAAATAATGCAGGAAAATCAGCCCTTGATTTTTTCAACCTAGACCACAGAGGATATTATGGCCATTACCTCCCCCAGCCTGAATCAGATCTTCGGAAACATTGAACCACAAATGACGGCCGCAGAAGCATCAGTCACCGACCAGCTCAACGCCATCCCCAGTGGCGGCGATGTAACGACGACGCAGTTGCTCAGACTGCAAACTGCGATCGCCAAATACACCGTGACGGCTTCCGTGTTCGGCGCCATCATCAAGGAAATGTCCGACTCGCTTAAATCAATCGCGAGCAAGATCGCTTAAACAGGCACCGCAGTTCAGCTGAGCTGTTCGAGTCTGATGCGGGTAACTTTGCCGGAAACGGTCGCCAGGTTTTCGATTGCTGCGATTGCGGCGTTGACGTTTTTTTCCTGCGTCTGATGCGTAAGGATAATGATGTCGGTCTGAGTTTCTCCCTCAGCAGGTTCCTTTTGCAGCATCGCATCAACAGAAATGGATGCGTCAGCCAGTATCCGCGTCACATCAGCCAACACTCCTAATTTATCCGCAACGCAGATGCGCAAGTAGTAGCTGGTGGTGATCTCCGACATCGGCAGGATCGGTGTATTGGCAGTCGAATCCGGCTGGAACGCCAGAAAGGGCACGCGATGGGCCGGATCGGCAGAAGCCAGTCTGGCAATGTCGACCAAATCGGCAATCACTGCCGACGCAGTCGGCTCAGCGCCCGCACCTTTACCGTAATACAGCGTGGCGCCAACGGCGTCGCCCTGAACCAGCACCGCATTCATCGCGCCTTCGACATTAGCGATGAGCCGGTTGGCCGGGATCAAGGTCGGGTGCACTCTTAATTCAATGCCGTTTTCAGCACGGCGGGTAATGCCCAACAATTTAATCCGGTAACCAAGCTGCTCTGCATAACGTATATCCATTGCCTGCAAGCCGGTAATGCCTTCGACATAAGCCTGATCAAACTGCACCGGTGTGCCAAAAGCAATGGCCGACATGATGCTGGCCTTGTGGGCAGCGTCAACGCCTTCGATATCAAAGGTGGGATCGGCTTCGGCATAACCCAGACGCTGGGCTTCTTTGAGCACGACATCGAAGTCCAGTCCTTTGTCGCGCATCTCGGACAAGATGAAATTGGTCGTGCCATTGATGATGCCGGCAATCCATTGAATACGGTTTGCCGTCAGGCCTTCGCGCAAGGCCTTAATAATCGGTATGCCACCGGCGACAGCGGCTTCAAACGCCACCATCACACCCTGCTCTTGGGCTGCCTTGAAAATTTCGGTGCCATGTGTTGCCAGCAAGGCCTTGTTGGCCGTGACGACATGCTTTCCATTGGCAATGGCTTTCATCACCAGCTCGCGTGCAATGCCATAACCACCGATCAGTTCAACCACCACATCAATATCGGGATGATTAACCACCAGGTTGGCGTCACTGACGACTTCCACGCCGGCGCCGGCGATTGCCGCTGCCCGTGCTGTATCGAGATCAGCCACCATCGTAATTTCGATACGGCAGCCGGCGCGACGGCGGATTTCTTCCTGATTGCGCTTTAACACCGCGAAGGTACCTGCACCGACGGTACCGATGCCTAACAAGCCTACTTTGATCAATTTCATGGGGTCAGTTGTTGAGCCTGCATTAAACAAAAATTAGCCGCGACCGTGTTGCCGGCGATAGCCATCAAGGAATCGCGCGATGCGGCCGATGGCTTCAGTCAGATCATCCGTGTTGGGCAAAAACACAACCCGGAAATGATCTGTCGTCGGACAATTAAAGCCTGTTCCCTGCACGATTAATACGCGTTCCTCGGCTAGCAGCTCATAGGCAAATTGCTGGTCATCTTCGATCGGATACATCTGCGGATCAAGGCGAGGAAACATATACAGAGCGGACTTCGGTTTGACACAGCTGACACCGGGAATGGCCGTCAGCAGGCGATGCGCGAGATCGCGCTGACGCAGCAAGCGGCCGCCGGGGCCAACCAGATCATTAATGCTCTGATAGCCGCCAAGCGCAGTTTGTATCGCAAACTGGCCCGGTGCATTGGCACACAAGCGCATCGAGGCCAGCATGTTGAGGCCTTCGATATAGTCCTTCGCATGCTTCTTTTCACCTGACACAATCATCCAGCCGGCACGGTAGCCGCAAGAACGATAATTTTTTGACAGGCCATTAAAGGTGATGAACAACACATCATCTGCCAGCGAAGCCAGCGAGGTGTGGGTTTCGCCGTCATAGAGCACTTTGTCGTAAATCTCATCGGCAAACACAATCAGCTGATGCTGACGAGCCAACTCGACAATTTGCTGCAACAACTCGGTTGGATACAACGCGCCAGTCGGATTATTCGGATTGATGACGACAATGGCGCGGGTGTTGCTGTTAATTTTTTTGCGGATATCGTCAATATCCGGCATCCAGTCAGCCTGCTCATCACACACATAGTGAACCGGGGTGCCACCTGACAAACTGACCGCTGCCGTCCACAGCGGATAGTCCGGTGCCGGTACCAGCACTTCGTCGCCATTGTTGAGCAAGGCATTCATGCTCATGACAATCAGCTCGGAGGCCCCGTTGCCCAGATAAATATCGTCAATGGTCACGCCATCAATTTTCTTTTCCTGCGCATAGTGCATGATGGCTTTGCGCGGCGCGAACATACCCTTGGAGTCGGTGTAGCCGGAAGCATTCGACATATTGCGGATCATGTCCTGCACAATTTCGTCAGGCGCATCGAAACCGAATACCGCCAGGTTGCCGATATTGAGCTTGATGATCTTGTGACCATCCTCTTCCATCTGGCGGGCTTTTTCCAGTACAGGCCCCCGGATGTCGTAACACACATCAGCCAGCTTTTTAGATTTCTGGATTAGTCTCACGGATTGTTCTCGCTCGTATTGATGACACTGGCGCGGTGCCGTATTGCACCGCGAAAAGACCGCTATTTTGCCCCAAAACAGCCTCTCTCATCAACGTGCCTTACTGGATTTGCTCCGCTTCGCGCTACAATTTATGCATTATGAAGCTTCACATCACCCCAACCCAGCAATACCAGACCGTCACCGGCTACGATGAAACGTCCGTTGAGATCAATGCCATACGCCACAACAGGAGCTTGCTGGTGCTGCCGGAAATGGCCCCTGTCAACTGGCAGGTTGCTTCTTTCGACGCGCTCAGAGCTGAACATTTTGAGCAGATAGCGGCGCTGTTGCCTGATGTTGTCATTCTGGGTACTGGCCAGCGCCAACAATTTGTCCATCCCCGGCTCATGCAGAGTTTGAATGCAAAACGAATCGGGGTTGAATGCATGGACAATCAGGCCGCCTGCAGGACTTACAATATTCTGATGGCCGAGGGACGAAAAGTCGCGCTGGCGCTGATCATCGAAGGCCATGATTAACGCGCTCAATACCCCGTACTTTTGCAAGGCTTATGCTATGGCGTTGGTGCAGATTACGGTACATTCCGGTAAGCCTTTGCGACAACATCACACAACAATAAATCAAGGAGAGCAACGTGGCTGATCGCCCGTCAATTTTGAACATCATCGTCCCGGATTTTTCCGCACCGATGACTGGATTAAAACCATTTCAGCTGGCTGACTATCGCGGCCAAACTGTCGTCCTGTATTTTTATCCGAAAGATAATACGCCCGGCTGTACGACTGAGAGCCTACAGTTCCGCGACCTGCATGCAAAATTCAGCGAGGCCAACTGCAGCGTTTTTGGCATCAGCCGCGACAGCCTGCGCTCGCATGAAGGCTTCAAAGGCAAGCTCGAACTGCCATTCGAATTGATTGCCGACACCGATGAGAAGGTATGTACGCTTTTTGATGTCATGGTTATGAAATCCATGTATGGTAAATCGGTCAGAGGGGTCGAGCGCTCCACTTTCGTCATTGACGGCGCAGGTAAATTAGTGAAAGAATGGCGTGGAGTGAAAGTCCCCGGTCACGTCAATGATGTGCTGGATTTCGTAGAAAGCATTAAGTAAAACCGCTTAACTCATTGAATTCGAAAATTAAATATAAAAAAGGCTGTTTAAGGAAAAGGTAGCCGACCTTTTTCTTAAACAGCCTTTTGATTTTTTCACCACGTGTAACTAACGTACAAATTTTTCTCTACATTTTTTCGAGGATCAGATGCCACTGCCAAAAATGCCGACCAAACCTGCCGCATTGCTCTCACCTCTTGATTATCCGAAAGCGGAGAAAGGTAAAACCGGGAAGCCCGTTATCAATCTGGTGGAATCTGCGCCAAAAGTCATAGCAGCACAACCCGTATTGCGCGTTAAAACTGCGCCGGCCGCCGTGGCTGAAAAGCCTGCTGCGCGCCAGCCACGTCACGAAGTCAAAATCAAATCCCCTGCGAGCAAATCGGCAGACAAACGGGGCGTGACCAAATTATTTGTTTTGGACACCAATGTGTTGATGCATGATCCAAGCTCACTGTTTCGTTTCGCGGAACATGACATCTACCTGCCAATGATCACCCTGGAAGAGCTGGACAACCACAAGAAAGGCATGTCCGAGGTTGCCCGTAATGCGCGTCAGGTTTCGCGTTCGCTCGACGCGCTGGTGGCAGACATCAGTGAAGATGCCATTGATGCCGGCATCCCCTTAAACAAGCTTGGCAATAAGGATGCGGCTGGGCGGCTGTATTTCCAGACCCGCCTAAACAACGTGAGCTTGCCGCTGGGCCTGCCGGAAGGCAAAGCCGACAATCAGATTCTGGGCGTCGTGCGTGCGCTGGAAGAACAGCAACCGGAGCGTCCGGTGGTGCTGGTTTCCAAAGACATCAACATGCGCATCAAGGCGCGTGCACTGGGCCTGCCGGCAGAAGAGTATTTCAACGATCATGTACTCGAAGACACCGACCTGCTCTACTCCGGCATTTTGCAATTGCCGGATGATTTCTGGAACAAGCATGGCAAAGGTATGGAGTCGTGGCAGGAAAACCGGCATGGCACCGGCACCACCTTCTATCGTCTGACTGGCCCGACGGTGCCATCCATGCTGATCAATCAGTTTGTGTATATGGAGCCGAAAAACGGCGAAGCCTCTTTTTATGGCCAGGTCACGCAGATCAATGGCAAAACCGCCGTCATTCGTACCCTGCGCGATTACGCACATAACAAAAATAACATCTGGGGAGTGACCTCACGCAACCGCGAACAAAATTTCGCACTCAATTTGCTGATGGACCCGGACTGCGATTTTGTCACCCTGCTGGGTCAGGCAGGTACGGGTAAAACTTTGCTGGCACTGGCTGCCGGACTGGCGCAGGTTCTGGAAACCAAACTCTACAATGAAATTATCGTCACGCGCGTAACCGTTCCGGTCGGCGAAGACATCGGATTTTTACCCGGCACCGAAGAAGAAAAAATGTCACCCTGGATGGGTGCTTTTGATGACAACCTTGAAGTGCTGAACAAATCCGATTCCGACGCCGGTGAATGGGGCCGCGCGGCAACGCAGGAACTGATCCGCTCACGCATCAAGATCAAGTCGCTCAACTTCATGCGCGGCCGCACCTTCGTCAGCAAATACCTGATCATCGACGAAGCACAAAATCTGACGCCTAAGCAAATCAAAACCTTAGTCACCCGTGCCGGCCCCGGCACCAAGATCGTCTGCCTAGGCAACATCGCGCAAATCGATACGCCTTACCTGACCGAAGGCTCCAGCGGCCTGACCTATGTGGTTGACCGCTTCAAAGGCTGGTCGCATAGCGGGCATGTGACGCTGGCGCGAGGTGAGCGTTCCCGACTTGCTGATCACGCCAGCGAAGTCTTGTAATAGCACCAAAGAAAAAATGCCCTGTCAGCGATGACAGGGCATTTTTTTACGTTTGCGGAAATATCAACGGCCGCAGAGCCTCAGGCATTTTCGACCAGAATCCCCTCCAGAATATTGGCCACATCTTCACAGCGGTCCGTCACCGATTCCAGAATTTCATACACTGCTTTGAGCTTGATGAGGTTGCGTACATCCGGCTCTTCCCGAAACAACTTCGACATCGCCGCACGCATCACATGGTCGGCATCGGATTCGAGCCTGTCAATATCGGCGCACAGCGCCAGAATTTCCGGCGCATTGTGCATGTTGTCGAGCAGAGCGACACTGGCTCGCACCTTCTCGCAGCAAGACAAACACAACTCGGCAAGTCGTCCGGCTTCGGGTGTGATCTGCCGGATGTCATACAAAGATACCGTTTGCGCCGCATCCTCCATCAAGTCGAGAATGTCATCCATGCGCGTAATCAGCCGATGAATATCTTCCCGCTCCAGCGGCGTGATGAACGTTTTATGCAGCATCTCCAGCGTCGAATGCGTGACAGTATCTGCTTGCTTTTCCAGACTCTCGATCGCATGCACGCGATTATCCAGATCGTCGAAACTCGTCATCAGTGCCAGCAGTTCTTTGCCACCCTTGACGCACAGATCGGCATGCTCAATGAAGAGCGCAAAAAACTTTTTTTCGGAGGGCAAAAATTGTCCGAACAATTTTGCAGCGCCCAGGCTAAAGAAATTTTTCTTCATGCTGAAAATTTAATCACTGACATAAGCGGGCGCATTACCGGTGTAATTTTCAAACTTGGTGTACTGACCAATAAAAGTCAAACGCACACTGCCTATCGGACCATTACGCTGCTTGCCGATAATGATCTCGGCCATGCCTTTTTCCGGCGAATCAGGGTTGTACACTTCGTCGCGGTAAATAAATAAAATCAGGTCGGCATCTTGTTCGATGGCGCCCGACTCGCGCAAATCCGACATCACTGGTCGCTTGTTCGGGCGCTGCTCAAGCGAACGGTTTAACTGCGACAGTGCAATCACCGGGCAATTCAGCTCTTTGGCCAAGCCTTTGAGATTTCGCGAAATTTCAGAAATTTCCGTCGCCCGATTTTCCCCAGACGAGTTGGCCGACATCAGTTGCAAATAGTCGACCACGATCAAACCAAGCTTGCCGCAAGTCCGGGCCAGACGGCGCGAACGCGCACGCAGTTCAATCGAATTCAAGGCCGGGGTTTCATCAATGTAGATCTGCGCGTCGTTCATTTTCTGAATCGCGTGCGTCAGCCGCGGCCAGTCTTCGTCATTAAGCCGGCCGGTGCGCAAGCGATGCTGGTCAAGCCGGCCAACTGAACCCAGCATACGCATGGCCAACTGCGTGCCGCCCATCTCCATCGAAAAAATCGCAACCGGCAAACCGCTGTCAACGGCGACATTTTCGCCAATGTTGACCGAAAAAGCTGTCTTACCCATAGAAGGACGACCGGCGACAATAATCAGGTCGCCCGGCTGCAAGCCCGAGGTCATGCGATCGAGATCAACGAAGCCGGTAGGCACACCGGTAATGTCGTTTTGATTTTCGCGGTTATACAACTCATCAATCCGTTCGACCACTTGCGTGAGCAAGGGCTGAATTTCCTGAAATCCTTGTGATCCACGTGAGCCTTCTTCAGCGATGGCGAAAATTTTCGACTCCGCCTGATCCAGCATCTGTTTGACTTCTTTGCCCTGCGGATTAAACGCATTGCCGGAAATTTCATCAGCAACAGTAATCAGTTTGCGCAAAATGCCACGGTCACGCACGATCTCGGCATAGCGGCGAATATTGGCAGCCGACGGCGTGTTCTGTGCCAGCGCATTCAGATAAGGCAAGCCACCGACTTCTTCGGCCTTGCCGCCAGTGCTCAAAGATTCAAACACCGTAATCACATCCGCAGGCCGGGCCTGACTGACCAGTTTGACGATGTGCTGAAAAATCAGCCTGTGGTCAAAACGATAAAAATCATCGGGGCTGACAATGTCTGCGATCCGGTCCCAGGCCGCATTATCGAGCAGCATCCCACCCAAAACAGACTGCTCCGCTTCAATGGAATGTGGCGGCACACGAAGGGAGTCAACTTGCGGATCGGAGCGATTGTTCATGGCGCGCATTATACCCTCTGCGCATGTCGAAAGACCGCCCATCGCCCACTGCAAAACGCTCGCTGAAATGTATTAATTAACCACCGCACCCTGTCTGATTGTCAAAATTATTTCCACTTAAGCAGTAGAATTGCGACTTCGCGTTTTGCGTCAAATCAAACCAGACGCAGCGCCTTTAAGCGTGGCCTGTTTATCTAGCGCCAGCTTTTCCCGGAGTCAGCATGACCGTAATTCAAGACAATTCAGCTAGCCCCACCGCACTACCGAGCAACAGCGGACGCGCCAGAATCATGGCCCTGATCGCTACAGCATTCATCCTACTTCTCATTGGCTATGGCAGCTACTGGGCCCTGGTGCTGCGCTTTCACGAAGAGACTGAAGACGCTTATGTACAAGGCAATGTGGTGCAAGTCACGCCACTGGTGCAAGGTACGGTCAGCCAGATTCTGGTTGAAGATACCGACACCGTTAAACCCGGCCAGCCGCTGCTGACTTTTGATCAGGCCGATACTGAGCTGGCCCTGGCGCAGGCCGAAGCCCAACTGGCACAGACGGTTCGCGAAGTGAAAACGCTGTACAACACGCGCGCCGAGTCCGCCGCCAACCTCAACGTGCGTCTGGCTGAACTGGCGCGGGCAAACGATGACTTCGAGCGCCGCAAGACCCTGCAAGCATCAGGTGCAGTGTCCCGAGAAGAGTTGCGACATGCCGAGCTGGCCGTTGGCGTTGCGCAGGCAGCGGTTTCGGCCGCTAAAGAACAACTGGCTTCAGGCCGTGCGCTGCTGGCCGGCACAGGCGTGGCAGACCACCCGAATGTCTTGCGCGCTGCCGCTCATCTTGAAGAAGCCATGCTGGCAAAGTCGCGCATGACACTCTACGCTTCTGTCGGCGGTCAAATTGCCAAACGCAATGTACAAGTCGGACAGCGCTTAAACCCGGGCACACCATTAATGGCCATCGTGCCGCTGGACCAGCTCTGGGTTGATGCCAATTTCAAGGAATCGCAATTACGCAATGTGCGCATTGGCCAGCGCGTCACACTGACCACCGATCTGTATGGCAGCAAGGTGCCCTATCACGGTCGGGTTCTTGGTCTGGCTGCGGGCACAGGCTCGGCCTTTGCCTTGTTACCGGCTCAAAACGCCACCGGCAACTGGATCAAAGTCGTGCAAAGGCTGCCGGTGCGGATTGGTCTGGACAGCAAAGAAATTGCCGAACACCCGTTGCGTATAGGCCTGTCCGTCATTGCCTCGGTTGATCTGCATGAAGAAACAGGTCGGCCCGTGACCGCTGCTCGCGTAGCGCCACAGGCTGCCTTAACCGGTGCGCCGCTGGCTTCGATCGAGGCCGCTGTCAAAGCAAAAATCGCGGCCATCATTGCCGCCAATCTGAAATAAGACGCACATGCAAGCCACTATCGCGCAGCCTGCCCTGCAAGGCCGCGCACTGCTGCTGCTGACGATTGCCGCAGCGCTCTCCACCTTTATGGAGATCCTAGACATCACCATTGCCAATGTGTCGATCCCGACCATTGCTGGTGCACTCGGCGTCTCAACCAGTCAAGGCACCTGGATAATCAGCGCCTATTCGGTTGCCGCCGCCATTTCCGTGCCGCTGACTGGCTGGATGGCCAGACGCTTCGGCGAAGTCAGACTGTTTGTCATGTCGGTGCTGGCCTTTACCCTGATGTCGACCCTGGCTGCGTTTTCATTCAACCTGCCCATGCTGGTGGCACTGCGCTTGTTGCAAGGCTTTGTTTCGGGCCCGATGGTGCCCTTGTCGCAGACCCTGATGGTGCGTAATTTTCCGCCTGAAAAGCGGGGTGCTGCGATGGGATTGTGGGCCATGACGGTGATTATTGCGCCCATTTGCGGTCCGCTATTGGGGGGCTTCATCAGCGACAATTTTCATTGGTCCTGGATTTTTCTCATCAACATCCCCATCGGTCTGTTTGGCAGCATCACCGTCTGGACCCTGATGAAAAAGCGCGACTCCGCTATCGTCAAAATGCCACTGGACGGAGTCGGACTGTTGCTGCTGGTGCTAGGCGTCGGTTGTCTGCAATTGATGCTCGAAATTGGCAAAGATTACGATTGGTTTGAATCTGCTTTCATCATCACCTTGGCCGCTGTTGCCGTCGTTGGGCTGACATTTTTTATCGCCTGGACCTGGACCAGCAAGCAGCCTGTGGTCGACTTGAAACTGCTGAAAGATATTAATTTTCGCTATGGCGTGATTTTGCTCTCGGTCGGTTTCATGACCTACTTCAGTACCGTCGTGGTGGTGCCTTTATGGCTGCAAAGTGTCATGGGTTACAACGCCACCCAGGCCGGCATGGCGATGGCGCCGATCGGCGTTTTCACCGTGATCCTTTCGCCCCTCATCGGTAAAAACGTCGCCCAGCTCAATCTGCGCTTGTTGGCCACCATGGCCTTCCTCATTCTGGGGTCCGTCTGTTTGTGGAACAGTCAGATGACGCTCGACGTCACCTTCTGGGACATCGTCAATCCGCGACTATTGCAAGGTGTAGGACTGGCATTTTTCTTCATCCCGGTGCAGTCTCTGATGCTGGCCAATATCACCCCGGACCGCATGGCTGCCGCGTCCGGCCTGTCGAACTTTTTGCGCACGGCTGGTGCTGCAATGGGAACGGCGATCAGCGTCACAGCCTGGGAACATTTGTCTTCTGCTCATCGCGCCCATCTGGTGGAAAACATCACGCCCTACTCCAATCCCAGCCTGCAGCTCATGGACAACCTGCACAGCGCAGGCATGACCACAGAGCAAAGCTATGCGGTGCTGGACAGAACCATTGGCGCACAGAGCTTCATGTTGGCTACCAATGACTTCTTTCTTTACTGCGCCGTAGCGTTTTATCTGTTGACCGGCTTAGTCTGGTTAACCCGTGCGAAAAAATCCTGAAACAAAACCAGCAGACGAAAAAAAGCCGGGCAAGCCCGGCTATTTTTTTAAGCAGCGCAAACTTATGCGTGCTCGCCTTTAACAGCAACGTTGATCTCAACGACCACGTCGGTGTGCAAAGCCACTGACAAAGGATGGTCGCCAGCGGTTTTCAACGGACCGTTTGGCATACGCACATTGGCTTTGTCGACTGGGAAGCCGGCTTTTGCCAGTGCTTCGGCAATGTCGTGGTTCGTAACTGAACCAAACAAACGACCATCCACACCCGATTTTTGCGCAACGGTGACGGTCAGACCAGCCAGCTTTTCGCCTTGAGCCTGAGCCACTGCCAGCTTGGCTGCTGCTGCTTTTTCCAACTCAGCACGCTTGGCTTCAAACTCAGCAATCGCCGTAGCGGTTGCACGACGGGCCAGACGTTGTGGAATCAGGAAATTACGGGCGTAGCCGTCTTTTACACGAACCACTTCGCCGAGGTTACCCAGATTACCTACTTTTTCCATCAGAATGACTTGCATTTTTTTCTCCAGAATAATGGCTTGAGGCTAAGGCCAATCAAGCAGTATGCAGATCGGTGTAAGGCAACAGCGCGAGGTAACGCGCGCGCTTGATTGCCGTATCCACCTGACGCTGATAATGCGCACGTGTGCCGGTCAGGCGTGCTGGCATGATCTTGCCATTTTCCTGGACGAAGTCTTTCAGCGTATCGACGTCTTTGTAGTCGACCTGATCGACTTTAGCGACGGTGAAACGGCAGAATTTTTTACGCTTGAACAGTGGGTTTTGCTGTTTGCGTTTCTCTTTGAGTTTGCTCTTGTCGAATTTTTTTCCGAATGCCATGGTTGGCTCCTGAATCTATAAAGTAATTGTTTCGAAATCTGTGAGGTGAAAGATCAGGCTTTTGCTATTGCGATTTTTGCGTGCCATGAATCCGGTAAACCGGAACTCTGCACCCAACTCAGCCTCTTCAAGTCTTCCGGCAATTTCACCGGCAGCCAGTGTTGCGAGTTCACACTCCACAACACGTTTGCTGCCCGCTTCGATTTGCACTGAATTGTGGACTAATCTTGCTGCCACAATCGGAACACCTGCCGGGCTGTATCGCATCACATCACGCTCAGCTAAGTTCGCGATGCACTGAAACCTGTTTTCCCCTCGCTCTGACAAAGACACGTCCGCTTAGGCGGCCGGTGCCTCGGTACGATGGCTCTTTGCTGCGTCTTCTTTATGCACGCCCTTCATGATTGGCGAAGGCGCGGTTTCGGCCTTCTTCATGCGGACGGTCAGGTGACGCAACACAGCGTCATTGAACTTGAAGCCAGTTTCGATTTCAGTCAGCGTCTCGCCATCACATTCGATGTTGAGGCAAACATAGTGGGCTTTGGCAAGCTTCTGGATCATGTAAGCCATCTGACGACGACCCCAGTCTTCCACGCGATGCACTTTGCCGCCGCGATTGGCAACAATACCCTTGTAGCGCTCGATCATTGCGGGCACTTGCTCGCTCTGGTCCGGGTGCACGATAAAAACGATCTCATAATGACGCATCACTTCTCCTTTTGGTCGGATTGATAAATCGCCCACCTCGGCGTCAAGACGAGTGTGGGAAGAGGAAAACCGGCAAGGATACGGGAGAAATGCTGAAAACTCAATGTCTTCAAGGCTTTATCTCGGTAAATAAATGCCGAGCCTGCAAAATTATGCTTGCCAGCACCAGATAACTGTACAAAAATACAGCCTGTTTATATAAACAGCCGCTAGCGCGGACCAAGGAGCCTTGCATGATCAAGCTGACTACCCGACAGGAACAAATCCTCGCGCTGATTCGCGACGCCATTACCAACACGGGTTTCCCGCCCACCCGCGCCGAAATCGCCAATGAACTCGGATTTCGTTCCGCCAATGCGGCCGAAGAACATTTGCAGGCGCTGGCGCGCAAAGGCGCCATCGAAATCTCCCCCGGCACTTCCCGCGGCATACGTCTGCTGGACCGACCGGCTGACGGCAGCGTGCGACGCTTTAGCCCAGGCCAGATGATGCTGCCGCATCCGGAGTTGATGCAATATTCACTGCCACTGATTGGCCGCGTAGCCGCCGGCTCACCGATTCTGGCGCAAGAACATATTTCAGCCACCTATCAGGTTGACCCGTCCTTGTTTACTGCCAAACCGGATTACCTGCTGCAGGTGCGCGGCATGTCGATGCGCGACGCCGGCATTCTTGATGGCGACCTATTAGCAGTCAAAAAAACCGATTCCGCACGCGACGGTCAGATCGTGGTTGCCCGTTTGGATGACGAAGTCACCGTCAAACGCTTCCGCAAAGTTGGCGGCATTATTGAACTTCTGCCTGAAAATCCCGATTTCAAAACCATACGCGTCGAGCCGGGCAAGCATGAATTTGCACTGGAAGGTCTGGCCGTTGGTCTGCTGCGGGCCTGGGGATAAATTCAGGGCTTCTTGTGCAAAATATGATGCGCAATCCCACGCAAAATATTGACTTCCTCGGTTTCCATAGCCGCACGAGCGAACAACCTGCGCAAACGTGGCATTAACTTTTTAGGCTGCTGCGGATCAAGAAAATCGATGGCAACCAGCGCCTGCTCCAGATGCGCAAACATGCCTTCAACTTGTTCCGTACTTGCCAGCGCCCCTTGAAAACCGATGGCAGTAGGCGGCAAGCCCTCGCCTAATTCTGCAACCCGGCACTCGTAGGCCAATATCTGTACCGCTTGCGCCAGGTTCAGGGAAGAATACGCAGGATTGGCCGGCACCGTCAGCAGCGCATTGCATTTCTCGACATGTTCATTCGATAAACCAAAGCGCTCGTTACCAAACACCAGTGCCGCCTGCAAGCCCGTCTCGGTAGCAAGTTGGGCGGCAAGCTCGCGAGGCAGACGCCGCGGCGGCGAAAATTCCCGCAGACGCGCCGACATGGCGGCAACAAAATTACAACCCGCCAGTGCTTCATCGAGTGAACCAACCACACGCGCATTTTCAAGCACGTCTTGCGCGCCGCTGGCAAAGGCTACGGCTTCTTCATGCCGCACCGCGCCTTCAATGCGCGGATTAACCAATACCAGTTGCGTGAAACCCATGGTTTTTATGGCACGGGCAGCGGCACCAATATTGCCGGGACGGCTAGTCTCGACCAGCACAAAGCGCAATCGGTCAAACAAGGGAATAGGGGAAACCAGCGTGTTCATTTAAAATGGCGACCTTGCGCGGCAAAGTGAACGCCGCATCGCTCATTTTTAATCATTTTTGCGGATCAACTCACGGATGCACATCATACGTGAAGGCGTCGCAATTTTAACGGAACCACCATGCATCCCATGATCAACACCGCGGTCAAGGCCGCGCGTCGTGCCGCCGCCATCATTAACCGGGCGTCATTCGACATCGACCAACTCAGGGTCACGCACAAAAATCACAACGACTTCGTGACCGAAGTCGATCAGGCAGCCGAGCGCGCCATTATTGATGTGCTGACCCAGGCCTATCCCGATCATGCGATCCTGGCGGAAGAATCCGGCGCCTCTGCCAACCTGCACGATGAAAACGAAAACGTCTGGATCATTGATCCGCTCGACGGCACCACCAACTTCATTCACGGCTTCCCGCAATACGCAGTCTCCATCGCGCTGCAGCAGCGCGGCCAGATTACCCAAGCCGTCATTTATGACCCAACCCGTAATGAACTCTTCACCGCCACCAAAGGTGCAGGTGCCTTTCTCAATGACAAACGCATTCGCGTCGCCAAGCGCGACCGTCTGGCCGAAGGACTGATCGGTACCGGCTTCCCCTACAGTGACTTGTCCGGACTCGACGAGTACCTGAAAATGTTCAAACTCATGACAGAAAAAACAGCCGGCCTGCGCCGCCCGGGTGCTGCTGCGCTGGATCTGGCCTATGTGGCCTGCGGCCGTCTTGATGGCTTTTTCGAGAAAAAACTCAAACCCTGGGACATCGCAGCCGGCTCCTTGCTGGTGACCGAAGCAGGAGGCATCGTTGCCAATTTTTCCGGTGAAGCCGATTATCTGTACAAGGGCGATGTGATTGCCGCCTCGCCAAAAATCTTCAGCCAGATGCTCAATGTTCTGAGCGAATTCGCCTGATAAGCAAAGGACGCTGCTATACTGCAGCGTCCGTAGCAGGCTCTCCAGTCTTCTTGCTACTTCTGCAGATTTGCTGCAGGTCTCCTCTTCTCACCCCTTAGCCCGTGACTGGCGCCCAAATCCGGCGGCGGGCTGACTTAAAAAAATACTTCATGTCCTTTGCTGAACTCGGCTTGTCCGACGCCATCGTGCGCGCCGTAACCGAACACGGTTACACCATTCCTACCCCGATTCAAATGCAGGCCATTCCGGCCGTTCTAAAAGGCGGCGACCTGCTGGCAGGCGCCCAAACCGGCACCGGCAAGACCGCCGGTTTTACGCTGCCGCTGCTGCAACTGCTCTCAACCCGTCCTGCCAAAGCGCCGGAACTGCGCGCTATCCGTGCACTGATCCTGACCCCGACGCGTGAGTTGGCAGCACAGGTTGAAGAAAGCGTGCGCACCTATAACAAATACGTCAAGTTATCGTCTGCGGTGGTCTTCGGCGGCGTCAACATCAACCCGCAAATGTCGCGTCTGAAACAAGGCGTCGACATTCTGGTGGCAACGCCAGGTCGCCTGCTCGATCTGATGCAGCAAGGTGCCGTCAACCTCAAACACGTTGAAATCCTGATTCTTGATGAAGCCGACCGCATGCTCGACATGGGTTTCATCCGCGACATTCGCCGCGTGCTGGCGGTGTTGCCACCGAAGCGACAGAACCTGTTGTTCTCGGCCACCTTCTCGGACGAAATCAAAACACTAGCCGACGGTTTGCTGAACAATCCGGCGATGATTGAAGTAGCGCGTCGCAATTCCACCGTTGAAGTCATTGGCCAAAAAATTCACCCGGTTGATCGTGACCGCAAACATGAATTGCTGGCTCATCTGATCAAAGAACGTAACTGGTATCAGGTACTGGTCTTCACCCGCACCAAGCATGGCGCCAACAACCTGGTTGAAAAACTCGGTAAGGCCGACATCAGCGCACTGGCCATTCACGGCAACAAGAGTCAGGCAGCACGTACCCGCGCCCTGTCCGAATTCAAAGACGGCTCACTGCAAGTACTGGTCGCAACCGACATCGCCGCGCGCGGTATCGACATCGACCAGTTGCCTCACGTCGTCAACTACGATCTGCCCAATGTGCCGGAAGACTATGTTCACCGCATCGGCAGAACAGGCCGCGCCGGCTCCACTGGCGAAGCCGTATCGCTGGTCTGCGTCGATGAGAAAAGTCTGCTGATGGATATCGAGCGCTTTATCAAACGCGAAATCGAAGTGGAAGTCATTGCCGGTTTTGTACCGGACCCGAATGCCAAAGCGCAGCCGATTCAGCTTCGCAGTGCAGGCGGTGGTGGTGGTGGCGGACGTGGTCAACCCGGCGGCGGTCGCTCCGGTGGTGGTCGCTCGCAAAATCAGGCCAAGAGCCCATCGCGTGCACAACCTGGCAGCGCACCACGCAAAACCAGTGCACCAGCCCGCCCTGGCAGCCCGGCCGGACAAGGTCGTCGTCCGCAGCCTGCCGGCGCTCCGTCAGCACGCCCGCGTCGCAATTCGCAAGGCTAAGCTCGCGCTTTAATCGCTGGCACAGCAATCAGGCTGTGCCAGTTCTTCTCCTCATTAAGCGCATCACTTTGCGCATCACTTTCTCCATTGTTTTCAGGCAGTTCACGCGGCAGCGCATTGGCTTGGAATCGTCGATTTTTTCAAAACGCATTGAATAAAATTTATTTGTTCAATACGGACGATATCCGTATAATTTTGAGCTTAGCCAGTTGATCCAAGCTGCAGGAGACACCATGATGACACCCGCACCCCTCAGGTCTGTAAAAGACGCAAGGATGGAATTCAAGACCACAGAAGAGTTGAAAAATCTGCTGACACAGGCTGCTGCATTGAATGGCCTTGATCTGACTGCCTTCGTGATGAACGCAGCAACTGAGCGTGCTGTGTCCGTAATCAAAGAACATTCCGTGTTGAAGTTGAGCGCAGAAGCTCAGGGGAAATTCCAAGCGTTGCTGGATAATCCGCCCCCACCTACTGAGTCATTAAAAGCCATCATGCGTTTGCCTGATTTTCCAGTGCTTGAAAAATGACGCTGGCAATCAGCTCGCTCGATCCGCTTGCGCTCTATGCAGATCAGAAAAAATTTGATTGTGAACATGCACTGATCAACAAATTTGTAGCCGGCAGTCTCAGGCAACAAGTCGCAAAAAAACTCAGCGCAGCCTTTGTCCTTGTCGACACCGAACTTGAAAATAAATTTGTCGGTTTTTATACCTGTTCAATGGCGTCGCTAGATAGGGGAATGTTAGCCTCATTGAGCAAAGGCTCTTTGCCGCATCAGCTTCCCTGCGTACGAATCGGTATGCTTGGCATTGACAAGCGCTATAAAAATCAACAACTCGGCTCCAGACTGCTCAGACATGCGATCGTCAATATGGTGGCAACAAGACATATAGGCTGCTACGGGATGACCCTTGATGCCGACGCAGCAGCCGTTGATTTTTATCTGAAAAATGGCTTCACTTTGCTTGAAGAGCGAAAAGACCCAAACCCGACGCCCATGTTTTTGCACATAGAAACCGCTATTCAAAGTATTGAATGAAAACTGACACGCCAGAATCTGGGCTAGCCGGCAACGGCGCTGAAAAAATAACACCCATGATGCGCCAGTATCTGGGCATCAAAGCCGAGCATCCGCACACGCTGCTGTTTTACCGCATGGGTGACTTTTACGAATTGTTTTTCGAAGACGCTGAAAAAGCCTCTCGCCTGCTCGGCATCACCCTGACTCAACGCGGCAATTCGAATGGCCAGCCGATCAAGATGGCCGGTGTGCCCTATCACGCGGCCGATCAATATCTGGCCAAACTAGTCAAGCTCGGTGAGTCCGTGGCGCTGTGCGAGCAGATCGGCGACCCGGCCACCAGCAAAGGACCCGTTGAGCGTCGGGTGCAACGCATCATCACGCCCGGTACCCTGACCGATGCCGAACTGCTGCCGGAAAAATCTGACCGCCCCTTGCTGGCCGTCTGTATAAGCACCCAGCGTAAAAATAAAACCCTGGGACTGGCCTGGCTGTCGCTGGCCAGCGGTCGCTTTTGCATCACCGAGATTGGCGTCGATGAAAAATCATTGGCCCCACGATTAAAGCAAGAACTCGAGCGCATCGCACCGGCCGAAATTTTGCTCGATGCGCAAACCCAGCTCTTATTGGAAACCGTCGCGCTCGGTAAAACTACGCTGGTGCCTGAATGGCATTTCGACCTACCAGCGGCTCAGAAAGCCTTGCAAGAACAACTGGGCGCAGCCTCACTGGCAGGCTTTGGTGTTAGCACCCAAACTGCAGCGCTGGGCGCAGCGGGCGCTTTGCTGCTGTATGCACGCAGCACCCAGGGAAAAAACCTGCAACATGTGCGCACACTGACCGTCGAAGCAGAAAATGAATTTCTCGGACTGGACGCTGCCACGCGGCGCAATCTGGAACTGACAGAATCATTACGCGGCAGCGAGCAAGGCAATGCATCTACCCTGTTTTCCCTGCTTGACCACTGTCGCACCACCATGGGTTCGCGCTTATTGCGCAACTGGCTGCATCATGCCAGCCGCAATCAGCAAATTGCACAAGCCCGCCATGCGGCGATTGAAACGCTGATTGCATCCGAGCGACTCGAAAAACTGTCGACCACACTGGCCGCAGTACCTGATATAGAACGCATCGTCAGCCGCATTGCGCTACTGTCAGCGCGGCCTCGCGACCTGGCAGGCTTGCGCGCCGGCTTGCTGCAACTACCCGCTCTGCGTGAAGCCATCACCACAGACGAAATGATGCGAAGTTGCGCACTGCTGATGCAAACCGGCGCCGAGCTGGAAACACCGCATGCCTGCCTCGATTTACTGCAGCGGGCCATTGCAGCAGAACCCGCAGCACTGGTACGAGACGGCGGCGTGATCGCAGCTGGTTTTGATGCCGAACTCGATGCATTGCGTGGCCTCTCAGACAACGCCGGACAATTTCTGCTTGATCTGGAAAGCCGTGAACGGGCTCGCACAGGTATTGCCAATCTGCGCGTCGAATACAACAAGGTGCATGGCTTCTACATCGAAGTCACACATGGTCAGACCGCCAAGGTGCCGGATGATTACCGTCGCCGGCAAACACTGAAAAACGCCGAGCGCTACATTACGCCGGAACTCAAAGCCTTTGAAGACAAGGCCTTGTCTGCGCAAGACCGGGCACTGACGCGTGAAAAAGTCTTGTATGAACAATTATTGCAAGACCTTACCGCCAGCATCGCAGCGCTGCAAACAGTGGCACTGGCCGTGGCACGACTCGATGTGCTGGTTGCGCTGGCTGCGCACGCAGCTCGCTATAACTGGTGTCAGCCGCAACTAACAGCAACAGCCGGTATCGCCATTGAACAAGGCCGGCATCCGGTTGTTGAAAACGTCATTGAACGCTTCATTGCCAATGATTGCCAGCTCTCGCCTGAACGACGGCTATTACTGATCACCGGCCCCAACATGGGTGGTAAATCAACTTATATGCGGCAGCTGGCCTTGATAACGCTATTGGCTTATGTCGGCAGCTATGTACCAGCCCGCTCTGCTGTCATCGGCCCGATTGACCGGATTTTTACGCGCATAGGCGCAGCCGACGACCTGGCCGCCGGCTATTCCACCTTCATGGTGGAGATGACCGAATCAGCCGCGATTCTGCATGGCGCCACCGAACAATCTTTGGTGCTGATGGATGAAGTCGGCCGCGGCACCTCAACCTTTGACGGACTGGCGCTGGCATGGGCGATTGCAATCTGGCTGCTGGAGCAGAGCAAATGCTATACCTTGTTTGCCACCCATTATTTCGAGCTGACGCAACTGCCGCAAACTCATGGCGGCTGTGCCAATGTGCATTTGTCGGCGATTGAGCATAAAGACAATATCGTCTTTTTGCACGCCGTTGAAGAAGGACCGGCATCGCAAAGCTATGGCCTGCAAGTGGCGCAACTCGCTGGTGTGCCGCAGGCGGTGATTCGTGCAGCACGCAAGCATCTGGCGACATTAGAGTCGCAGTCGGTGCAGACGCAGGGGCAGTTCGATTTGTTTGCCGTCAATGCGCCAGCAACAGAAAGCGATGCCGTGCAAAGCGCCGCAGAAGATCATGCCGCGTTGTTACAGGTCTTGATGGAGATAGAGCCGGATAACCTGACACCGCGTGAGGCGCTGGAAGCCTTGTACACGCTCAAGCGGCTCTCGGCAGCTAAAGAGTAGTCAGCCCCTGCAACTTGCGTTGCAAGGGCTGCAGCCTGCCTTGTAATTACGACAGCTAGGACAGCTTACTGTAGCGGCAGGGAGCGATACTGATCGCTGCCGTCTTCGTCATCTTCATCGTCATGATGATGACCATGCGCGCCATGCACATGACGATGGGCGATTTCCTCATCGCTGGCAGCACGTACGCTGGTGACATTGAGCGAGAAACGCAGCGCAATACCAGCCAAGGGATGATTCCCGTCCAACACCACTTTGCCATCAGCGATATCGGTTACAGTAAAGACCCGAACCTGATCTTCATCGTCGCCGTCGTCTTCCGGCGCACCTTCAAATTGCATGCCGATTTCCAGTGCGTCTGGGAGCGCGTCGCGCGGCTCGATTTTCACCAGATCGGAATCGTATTCGCCAAACGCATCTTCCGGCTCGACTTGTATCGTGACCTGATAACCAGCGGCCTGACCTTGTAGCGCTTCTTCGATTTTTGGCAAGGTGTTGCCATAGCCGCCATGCAGATAAACCATGGGCTCACGGCTTTCCTCGATCAGGCTACCCTGAACATCGGATAATTTGTACTGCAAAGTTACGACGGTATCTTGCTCGATCTTCATGATGGATTCCTTTCAATTGCATCAAGCCGAATTATAACCTTCGCCCGCAATCAGGCTTGTGCAAGCGCAGGGGCAGATATAATCTGCGCATGAAAAAACCTAGCCTACTCGGTGCCGTCAGCACCAAACAATTCCTGCAAGATTACTGGCAAAAAAAACCGCTGCTGATACGGCAAGCCATTCCGGACATGCAAGCGTTGCTCAGTAAAGAAGCGCTGTTCGAGCTTGCCGCGCGCGAAGATGTCGAGTCCCGCCTCGTTACCAACTTTGCGCCGCAATGGAAAATGCAACATGGTCCGCTTGAAGTGCTGCCTTCGACCAGCAAAAAAAACTGGACGCTGCTGCTGCAGGGCGTCAATCTGCATGACGATCAGGCCGACGCCTTGCTGCGTCAATTCCGCTTCTTGCCGGACAGCCGTCTGGATGACCTGATGATCAGTTTTGCCACCGATGGCGGCGGAGTCGGCGCGCATTTCGATTCTTACGATGTTTTCCTGCTGCAGGCAGAGGGCAAACGGCGCTGGCGCATCAGCGCGCAAGAAGACCTGACGCTGCAAGAAAACATGCCGCTGAAGATTTTGCGCCATTTCGTGCCGGAAGAAGAATACATTCTCGAGCCCGGTGACATGCTGTATCTGCCGCCACATTACGCCCATGAAGGCGTGGCCATTGGCGAATGCATGACCTACTCGATAGGCTTTCGTGCGCCCGCCTGGCAAGAACTCGGCGAAGCCTTTCTTGAATTCATGGCTGACTCCATCGCCCTGCCCGGCCGCTACAGCGATCCCATTTTGAAAGACGGCGCACCACCGGCAAAAATCAGTGACCATCTGCTTGAATCGGTGAGCAAAGAACTGCACAAACTTGCCAGCACGCCTGACGACATTGCCATCTTTCTGGGCGAGTATCTGTCCGCCCCCAAAGCCACGGTGTATTTCGATGCGCCTGACAAGCCATTGACGGCAGCACGCTTTGCCGCCGCAGCCAGCAAGCGCGGGCTGGCACTGCATCGCAAAACCCGTATGCTGTACCGCGGCAAACATGTGTTCATCAATGGTGAATCGTTCCAGCCCGAACGCAGCGAACAACTGATTCTGGCGGCGCTGGCCAACCTTCGGGTGCTTGAATCCGGCCAATGGGAGGCCGCTTCAGCCGATATGCGCGAGAGCCTGTATGGCTGGTATTGCGAAGGCTGGATCGTTTTGCCATCAGCCGCAGCGGCCAAAGCGAAGTCTTGATGCGAAAAACCCTTGAATCGGCTTATTTAAAGACAAAGCACGGCACGCCATTTTGGTAAAGAATCTTCGCTTCTACGGAAATGATATAGCGCTCCACATTGAGAAACGCCTTGCAAGCTTTTCAATAAAACTAGTATAATTTCCGGCTAGGAAGTTTGAAAGATGCGGCAGTGCGTCATTTTGCACTATTAAATCTCGAAAACGACCTGAAAGTGCGATAACTACCGGTAGTTATTAATCACATATTTCGTAGCAATTTTATATCTCTCACTGAAGGAATATCATGAAAAAATCGTTGCTGATCGCTTCCCTGCTGGCTCTGGCTCTGGCTGCTTGCGGCAAAAAAGAAGAAGCTGCTGCTCCTGCACCTGCAGAAGCTCCAGCTGCTGCTGCTCCAGCACCTGCTGCTGAAGCTCCAGCCGCTGCTCCAGCTGCTCCAGCTGCTGAAGCTCCAGCCGCTGCTCCAGCTGCTGAAGAAAAGAAGTAATCTTCACTAGCACGTAAAAAAGCCGTCCTCGTGACGGCTTTTTTTATTCCCCAGGCAAACGCAAAGCAGTTAAACGCCAACTAGCCCTCGGTGGCAATCCAGCCAGCCAAATCCTTCATCCTGACAGGCGATCAAAACATCGACCTGCTCGTTAGCTACCACCGCATCGACAGCTTCACGCACCAGCACCGGGGTATTATTTTGTCGCGACAAATGTGCACAGACGACTTTGTTCAAACGGCTGCGATCAAGGGACGCCAAAATTTCTGCCGAATGATCATTGGACAAATGGCCGTAAGGTCCGCCTATGCGCGACTTTAACGAAGGGGGATAAGGTGAATCTGCCAGCAACTGACGATCGTGATTACATTCCAGCAGCATCGCGTCACAGCCATGCAGAGCAGCCAGCAAATGCGGCGTAGGATGACCGGCGTCGGTCAGCACACCAAGGCGGTGAACGCCATCTGTTGCCACAAACTGTAAGGGTTCGCGCGCATCATGCGGCACGGTGTAGGGGAGCATTTCCAGTTGGTCGACGGCGAATGCGATGCCGTCGCGACAGAAGCGGATATCGACACCCTCTGCCTTGTTTTCGATGGCTTTCCAGGTACCGTAACTCATCCATACTGGCAGCCCGTAGCGGCGTGCCAGCTTGAATACACCACCAACATGGTCGCCATGTTCATGGGTGACCAGAATCGCAGCCAGCGCGCTGGCTTCAAGCCCTAGTCGCGCCAGACGGCGTTCGGTTTCACGCAAGCCAAAACCGCAGTCAACCATGACGATGGTCGGCGACGCTGCACCTGCGCTAACCAGTAAGGCATTGCCTTCGCTACCGCTGCCGAGGCTGGCGAATTTCACGCAAGCACCCGGCTGTCCGGCTTCATCGCAGGCAGGCTTATTTCAATTGCTCGTTCAACAGCGTCAAGATGCGATTTGCGGTTGACGATTTAGCAGCTGCGCCCTGCTCATCAAGCACGCTGACCCGACTTGCGTCGCCCGCAGCTTTGACCACTACGCGGTAACGCAAGGAGGTTTTCTTGTCGTCTTTCGAGCTGAACAAGCGGGAGAAAAAACCCGGCTCGCTGGCTTTGTTTTCAGCCTCGCTGGCCTGATCAACATAGCGCACGAAATACAAGCCGCGGGTACGATCGCGATCTTCTACCGTGAAGCCGACGCGGTCGAGTGCCAGGCCAACACGGCGCCATGCACGATCGAAACTTTCATCAATTTTGACAAAAGCGCCCTCGCCGTCTTTTTCAATTCTTGCACGCAAGGCAAGCGGCGTGGCAGCCACTGTGGTCTTCTTCGCCAGTTTTTCCTCGCCAACCAGACGCGACATCATGCGGCTGATGAACTCGGCTTCCAGTTCGGGATCCGATGGGCGCGCCGTCCACATCGTTTTGTCTTTCATTTGACCCGTCAGTGCTTCAACCGCACCGCGGTGGCTAATGTAAATTTCGGTGGTGCCGTCGGCATTACGCTCTAAACGGGTACGGAATTTATCGCGCTCGCCGGTGGAGTAGATGGAATCGAATATTTTGCCGATGGAGTTGCGAATAAAGTCCTGTGGGATTTTGGCGCGGTTTTCAGCCCAGTCGGTTTCCATGATGCCGGCTGCGGGCAACTCCAGCGCCAGCAGAAAACCGTTTTCCTGCCAAAAATCTTTAATCTGTGGCCACAACACTTCCGGCGACTGCTTGACGACCAGCCAGCGCTGGTTGCCTGCGCGCTCTACCCGAATATCGGTAGCGCGATTAATTGCAACCGCCGCACCAGCTTGTAATGGCGCTTTGGCGTCTGCAGCACCAGCGCGGTCGGCGTTGAAGCTCGAAGCTGTGGCCGTGCCATTGACGCTGCCGTCATTGGACGCATAGCGATTGTCTGTTTTGACCTGAGTTAAGTCAGGCGGCACTTCAAGTCCGGCTTTTTTGCTTGGTTTGGCAGCAGACTTGTAGTCAATTTTTTCTGCTTCCAGCATGCTCCCGACCGAACTGCAACCGGCTGCGCCAGCCAGCAAAACTGCACACCCGAATAACTGGGCGAAAAGAGAATTAAGACGGGTAGGACGCAGAGTTGGAGTGATCATGTTGAAACGAAAACAGGTGGATGGGGGCAAGCGCTTCATTGTAGTACACCCGATTGGCGCAAAGCAGCACGAACCGTGTCATGGCAGGCAGCACCGAGTCCAAGCAGGGGCAAACGTATTCCCGCCGGCATCAGACCCATCTCGGCCAAGGCCCATTTGACCGGCACCGGATTGGGTTCAATAAAGAGTTTGTTATGCAAAGGCAGCAGGCGGTCATTGATTGCAATGGCCCCGGCAGTGTTGCCGGCCATCGCAGCCACGCAGAGTTCATGCATCGCACGCGGCGCGACATTGGCTGTTACGGAAATATTTCCCTGGGCACCGCAGAACATCAGCGCCATGGCGGTGGCGTCGTCGCCAGAGTAGACCGCAAATGATTTTGGCACGGCTTGCAGCAGTTCAATGCCGCGACCAATATTGCCCGTAGCGTCCTTGACACCAATAATGCCCGGCACAGCGGCCAGACGCGCGATGGTGTCGTTGGTCATGTCGGCCACGGTCCGGCCCGGCACGTTATACAGAATCACCGGCAGATCAACGGACTCTGCGATTTTTTTGAAATGCTGGAACATGCCCTCTTGCGTCGGGCGATTGTAGTAAGGCACCACCTGCAGCGACGCATCAGCACCGACACTTTTGGCGAAGTGCGTCAGCTCAATGGCTTCTACTGTTGAATTGCCGCCCGTGCCAGCAATAACGGGAATACGGCCAGCGGCATGCGCAACGGCGACCCGAATCAATTCACAATGTTCGTCAACCGTAACTGTTGGCGACTCACCGGTGGTACCGACGATGACGATCGCGTCGGTGCCTTCGGCAATATGCCAGTCAATAAGTTTGCGCAGAGTCGGCATATCCAGACTGCCGTCTTCATGCATGGGGGTCACGATTGCAACGATGCTGCCTTTGATCATGGTTGTGTCATCACAAAAAATCAAAAACGTGATTGTAGCGGATCAGGCTCGCCGGAGGGAATCTGCGAGAAAGGATAAGCATGGAAAACTGACCACAAGAAAGCCCGTTGTCACTCATCCCAGCAGAAGCTGTGGCGCGCTGACCGCTGCGCCGGTATGAATTGCACAGAGTCGCTGCACCATCGCTGGTCTGGGCGAGGCCACGTAGCCGTCTTCAAACGCCAGCACGCGCATGCCGGATTGTTGCTGCGCTACCGCCAGCAACTCGCCGGCTTGCAGCAAAAAAGACGGATTGGATGGCTTGCCAAATTCAGCATTGCCGGCAGCGAAGGTCTCGAAAATCAACACGCCGCCGGGCGCGAGACTCTCAAGAATGGCGTCAAACAAGGGGCGGTGCAGGTAATTGGTGATGACGATGCCGGCAAAACGCTGCGGCGAAAATGGCCAGTCAGCGTGCGAGGTAGCCTGCTCGTGTTCAAGATCAAAACAAAGGGTATCAATACCGTCAGCCCGCAGCAGATCCAGCGCGGCCTGATTGCGATCTACTGCCAGCACCGTATGCCCGAGCGAGGCCAGCAAGCGGGCATGGCGGCCGCCGCCACATGCCAGGTCGAGCACCAGACCCGGCCGGATCAAGCCGGCAAAGCGGCTGACCCAGGCCGAAGGCTGGTCTTGTGCTGCATGGACAGGCATGGGTGTTGTTGTCTTAGTTATAGGACAGGCCCATTTCTTCGCGTACATCGCGCATGGTTTCCTGCGCCAGCTTGCGGGCCTGATCGCAACCGTCGGCCACAATCGCCCGTACCAGCGAAGGATCATCCAGATATTGCTGGGCGCGTTCGCGCATCGGTTCCTGCTCGCGCAAAATCGCATCAATTACCGGTTGCTTGCATTCGAGACAACCGATACCGGCTGATTTGCAACCTTTGACTACCCATTCTTTGGTCACGGTGTCGGAATACACCTGATGAAACTGCCAGACCGGACATTTTTCAGGATCACCAGCATCGGTCCTGCGCACGCGCGCCGGGTCGGTGGGCATGGTACGGACTTTTTTGGTGACGGTTTCGCTATCGTCGCGCAAGGCAATCGCATTGCCATAGCTCTTGGACATTTTCTGACCATCCAGACCCGGCAGACGGGAAGCTTCTGTCAGCAAGGCCTGCGGTTCAACCAGAATCAGCTTGCGGCTGCCTTCGAGATAACCAAACAGACGTTCACGATCCGTCATCGACAGATTTTGTGCATCGTCGAGCATTGCCTTGGCCTGCTCGAGCGCGTCTTCCTTGCCTTGTTCCTGATATTCGGTGCGCAATTCGTGATATAGCTTGGCGCGCTTGGTGCCGAGCTTCTTGACCGCATCGCGGGCTTTTTCTTCGAAGTTTTTTTCGCGACCGTATAAATGATTAAAGCGTCGCGCGATCTCGCGCATCATTTCCACATGCGGCACTTGGTCTTCACCAACCGGCACCATGCTGGCGCGATAAATCAGCACATCGGCCGCTTGCAGCAAGGGATAGCCAAGAAAACCATAAGTGGCCAGATCGCGGTCGGCCAGCTTTTCCTGCTGGTCTTTGTAGGTCGGCACGCGCTCAAGCCAGCCCAGCGGCGTTGACATCGACAACAGCAGGTGCAGCTCCGCATGTTCCGGCACTTTGGACTGAATAAATATCGTTGACTGGGAAGGGTCAACGCCGGCGGCCAGCCAGTCAATGACCATGTCCCAGGTATTGGTCTCGATGGCGGACGGATCATCGTAGTGGGTAGTGAGTGCATGCCAGTCCGCCACGAAAAACAGGCAGGGATGCTCAGACTGCAGGCGCACCCAGTTTTTTAAGGCGCCATGATAATGACCAAGATGCAAAGCGCCAGTGGGGCGCATGCCGGAGACAACACGATCGGGATACATAGCAGGCTCAGTTAAGTAAAAATTTTATCGGAGAAATCAGCAAGGCCAATATCGTATTGGCTATCGTGATGACCGGCACCATCCAGTAATGCAGCAGGTTGAGCATCATCAGGCCAAGCACGATGAAAAAGCCATACGGCTCAATTTGCGCAAAACGATAAGCATAGCGGTTAGGCAAAAGACTGGTCATGATGCGACCACCATCAAGCGGCGGCAGCGGAAACAGATTAAACGCAAACAGCACCAGATTAATAAAAATACCGGCTTTGGCCACACGGAAAAAATACTCTTCGTTCATGCCACCAGCGTCCAATGCCACAAACAGCAGCATCCACAACAAGGCCATGAGCAAATTGGCCGCTGGCCCGGCCAGAGCTACCCATAACATTTGTTTTTTCGGATTGCGCAGCCGGGAAAAATCTACCGGCACCGGCTTGGCATAGCCAAACAAAAACGGGCTGCTGGTTAATGCCAACACCAGCGGAATCAAAATGGTACCGATCAGGTCGATATGTTTTAAGGGGTTCAGACTCATGCGACCCTGCGAATACGCAGTCAGGTCGCCGAAGTATTTGGCAGCATAAGCGTGGGCCGCTTCATGCAGGGTAATGGCAAATATAATAGGTAAAGCGTAGACGGCAATACTTTGGATGATTTCGTTCATGCGCCGGATTTTATCAGAGCAGATGCTGCGCTTCGCGTTCTCACAAAAAAAGCGCCACGTCGCCGCGACCTTGCCTGAGCACTACCGGCTCGTCGCCGCTCAAATCCACCACCGTGGTCGGCTCCATGCTGCAACTGCCGCCGTCAATGACCAGCTCCAGTTGTTTTTCCAATATGTCGCGGATTTGCTCGGCATCGTTGAGTGGTAATTCTTCACCGGGCATGATTAAGGTTGTGCCCAGTAAAGGCTGACCCAATTCTGCCAGCAAGGCCAGTGCAATCGCATGTTCAGGCACCCGCAGGCCAATCGTTTTGCGCGAAGGATGCGACAGCCGGCGCGGCACTTCCTTGGTGGCTTCCAGAATGAAGGTATAGGGCCCCGGCGTAGCGGCCTTAAGCAAACGAAACTGACGGTTATCAACTTTGGCATAGACCGCAATTTCAGACAAATCCCGGCACAACAAAGTCAGGTGGTGTTTGTCGTCAACGTCACGTATGCGGCGCAAACGCTCGACCGCATTTTTGTCGTCCAGATGACAGACCAGGGCGTAACTCGAGTCCGTTGGCAACGCAACAATGCCGCCGCTGTCAATAATTTGCCGGGCTTGCTTGATCAGACGCGCTTGCGGATTATCGGGGTGAATTTGAAAAAATTGGCTCATGCAAGTCGTGTCCGGCAAATAAAAACGGCGACAGTTTCAACACTGTCGCCGGATGTGAAAGATATAAACTCAGCGTTGATTTTGCAGCGCTGCGATCCGTTCTTCAATCGGCGGATGGCTGGAAAACAGTTCCATGAAACCTGCGGTCTTGCTAATACCCAGAGCGGCCACCGATTGCGGCAAATGGCTGGGCTCCATACCGCCGAGTCGGGCCAGCGCATGCATCATCGGCTGCGGGCTGCCCAGTAGTTGGGCCGAACCGGCGTCGGCACGGAATTCACGATGTCGTGAAAACCAGGCCACAATCATCGAGGCAAGCAGTCCAAACAGCACCTGACACACCAGTACTGCAACGGTATAACCAATGCCAGGAGCGTCATTATTGTCGCGTGAAATCGCACGGTCGACTGCATAGCCGACTATCCGCGACAGGAACACCACAAAAGTATTGACCACACCTTGCAGCAAGGTCATGGTCACCATGTCGCCATTGGCGATGTGCGCGATTTCATGGCCCAGCACGGCTTCCACTTCTTCACGGGTCATGTTGAGCAACAGCCCGGTCGACACCGCAACCAGCGCTTCGTTACGAAAGGCACCGGTGGCAAAAGCATTCGGCTCACCGTCATAGACTGCCACTTCCGGCATGCCGATACCGGCCCGTGCGGCCAGGCGACTGATGGTTTCAATCAGCCACTGCTCACTGGCATTCGAAGGCTGCGTAATGACCCGGGCGCCGGTTGACCACTTGGCCATAGGCTTACTGATCAATAGCGAAATGATGGAACCGGTAAAACCCACCACCAGCGAAAACACCAGCAACATGCCAACGTTAAGCCCTTGCGCAGACAGAAAACGATCCACCCCCAGCACCGACAATACAATCGACAACACGGCCATAACGGCAATATTGGTCAGCACGAACAGCAAGATTCTTTTCATTTTTTTAGGTCGCTCCCAGCAATCGAAATCAACACTTCAGAGGAAAAACGCAAACAACAGATTAACGCCAACCAGTTAAGGGCAAATACTGAAAATACAAGGGGAAAATTTACATGGCCCAATCATGCCAGACTGGCAGCACATTTGCTGGCAATGGCGGCAAGCTGCCCAAATCCACTCGCGATTCGGTTGGCCCATGAAAATCCGAGCCGCGCGAAGCCAGCATGCCGCTCTGTTGCGCCACTCTTGCATAAAGCGCGTACTGGTCTGGCGTATGACTACCGGTCACCACTTCAATGCCTTCGCCACCAAGTTGGCGAAATGCATCCAGCAAGGCATCAAAAGCCAGATCATCAAACGGATAGCGACCCGGATGGGCAATCACTGCGCGCCCGCTTGCAGCCCGAATCCAGCTCACCGCCTGCTCCAGCGTGGCCCAGCGATGCGGCACAAAGCCCGGTTTGCCTTCAACTAAAAAATGCCGGAATACTTCCGATACCGAGTCTTTCACACCAAGCTCAACGATGTAACGCGCAAAATGGGCGCGACCGATCAGCTCAGGATTGTCGGCATATTTCAACGCGCCTTCATAGGCGTCGGGAATGCCGACCCCGGCCAGTTGCGCCGCAATTTCGCGACCACGACCATCACGGCCACCGCGCACCGATGCCAGACCCTGCAACAGGACTTCATTTTTTTCGTCGATGCCAAGCCCGACGATATGGACCGTCTTGCCGGCCCAGGTAATCGAAATTTCAACGCCTGCCACAAAGCGCAAACCAATCTCGGCCGCAGCTTGGCGTGCTTCAGCAATACCGCCGACTTCATCATGGTCTGTCAGCGCCCAGACATCGACCCCATTAGCCTTGGCACGCCGTGCCAAGTCCGTCGGCGACAGTACGCCGTCAGAAACATGTGAGTGACAGTGAAGATCAACGTTTAGCATCGGCTTTACAGGGAACAGGGTTTGTGCGGAACAGCTTGAAACGATATAGCTCTGATTTTACGCTTTGTACACCAAGGCCGTATGAGCCCGCATCAAGCTAAAAATTCCTCTATAAGTCTGGCGAGGACTTCGGGCTGATCGTGATGCAGCATATGGCCGGCGTCTTCCACCAGCGCCGTTTGTACCTTCGGTATGAATTGCCGGCGCCGGTCGATTTCAAGCCGCGCCTGTTCCTTGGGCCCCATCCAGCGCCAGATATCCGTGTCAGCGGCTTCCACCCACAGCACTGGTGCCTTAATAGAAGCCCAGCAAGCTGTAGCCTCTTCGGTGCGATACAAGAGCGCGCCCGTCATTTTGTGCATAGGATCAGCCAGTATCTGCCAGTTGCCGTCAGCGTCAGGCGCAGCCCATTCGCCTGCCAGAAAATCGGCCCGCGCCAAAGACAGGCGCGGATTGGTTTTCATCAGGCGCGCAGCCACCGCTTCGCGGCTTGGATAGGGCCGCATCACCGGCGGCTCGCGCAACTCATCTAGCCACTTCGCGTAGCGTGCAGGGGCCTGCTCAGGCAAGGTGCCCGGCATGCCGACACCTTCAAGATTAATCAGCCGCTTGATGCGATCAGGTCGCACCCCCGCATACAGACAAGCGACATTGCCGCCCATGCTGTGACCCAGCAGATTGACAGGCGCATGTGGCGAATAATGATCTAACAGTGCATCCAGATCACCCAGATAATCAGCAAACCAGTAACAGTCTCCCGGCGCACGGTCAGTCAGGCCAAAGCCGCGCCAGTCGGGCGCAATCACATGCCACTCCTTCTGCAGGCAATCAACCACAAACTGAAAGGACGCCGCCACATCCATCCAGCCATGCAGCATCACGATCACGGGTGCGTCTGCTGCCCCCCAATGTCTGACATGCGTGCGCAGTCCGCGCAGGGTAATAAATTCGGAACGGGAGATTTTCATGAGAGGCGGCAAAGCTTGCCAGCTTAGAAGGTGAATAGTACGATCGCGCCACAATTATAGCGGAGCAAGCATGCGCAACAGTGTGGAGACAAGCAGCGACCAGTATCAACAGCTCTATGAGCAATTTCGCTGGCAAGTGCCAGAAGACTTTAACATTGCAGAAGTCTGTTGCAGCCGCTGGGCGAGTGATCCACAACGCGTGGCCATCTATTACGATGATGAAAACGGCGGTGATCAAATCCTCACCTATGCCCAACTGCAGCGTGACGCCAATCGTTTGTCTCATGTGCTGCGCGGGCTCGGTGTCACACGCGGCAGCAGGGTAGCGATCGTGCTGCCGCAACGCCCTGAAGTCGCCGTCTGCCACATGGCCTGCCACCAGCTAGGCGCAGTCGCCATGCCGATGTCGGTCTTGTTTGGACCCGATGCGCTGCAATACCGGCTGCAAGACAGCGCGGCACTGGTTGCCATTATCGATGCAGCCGGTCTGGCCAATCTGGCTCCGGTCCGCAACGACTGCGCCGAACTCGCCCACATTATTACTGTCGACAGCAACAGCGCCGGCACCATAGCCTGGAACGACGCATTAGCCGGAGCAGGCCCGCAATTCACGCCGGTTGGCACCAGGGCCAGCGATGCCGCAGTGCTGATCTACACCAGCGGCACCACCGGCGCACCGAAAGGCGCACTGATTCCGCAATCGGCACTCATTGGCAACCTGAGCGGCTTTGTCGCCTCGCAAAACTGGTTTCCGCAAAGCGGCGATGTCTTCTGGTCTCCTGCCGACTGGGCCTGGACTGGCGGGCTGATGGACGCATTACTGCCTAGTCTGTATTTCGGCCAGCCGATTGTTGCCAGCAGTGCGCGTTTTTCTGCCGAATCCGCTTTCCGTCTGATGGAAAAATATCAGGTCACCAACAGCTTCCTGTTTCCGACTGCCCTGAAAATCATGATGAAAGCCGAAGCCGCACCGCGCGATAAATACCGGCTGAAGCTGCGCGCCATCATGAGCGCCGGTGAAGCGGTGGGCGACGCCGTTTTTGAATGGACCCGCCAAGCGCTCGGCGTGACAGTCAATGAAATGTTCGGCCAGACCGAAGTCAACTACATTGTCGGCAACAGCGCGGAAAAATGGCCGGCCAAGCCGGGCAGTATGGGACGCCCCTACCCCGGTCATCGCGTGGCCGTCATTGATGACAGCGGCGAAGTGGTGGCGGCGAATGTGACCGGTGAAGTGGCACTGCACCGCTATGACCGTCACGGCCACCCCGATCCGGTATTTTTTCTGCGCTACTGGAACAACCCGCAATCAAGCGAAAATAAATTCAGCGGCGACTGGTGCCGCACTGGCGATCTGGCGACCATGGATGCCGATGGTTACCTCTGGTATCAGGGCCGGGCCGACGATATGTTCAAGGCCGCAGGCTATCGCATCGGCCCGTCCGAAATTGAAAACTGTCTGGTCAAACATCCTTCAGTTGCCAACGCCGCCGTCGTGCCCAAACCCGATAAAGAACGTGGCAATCTGGTCAAGGCCTTTGTCGTACTGACCAGCGACACCGTCAGAAATACGGCCGCAGATGCCTTACTCATTACCGAGTTGCAGCAGCATGTGCGCGGCATGCTGGCACCCTATGAATATCCGAAAGAGATCGAGTTTATTGAACAGCTGCCGATGACAACCACAGGCAAGGTACAACGACGCGTGTTGCGTTTGCTGGAAGAAGAACGGGCGCAAGGGTGAACAAAGACGCTCGCCCGCAGGCCAAGCCTTGGCTCTATTTTTGCCTCAGTCTTGGCCTGCTATTTCTATTGAACGATTAAGCGGGCAGTACTCGTTTAAATTCATCACGTTTAAAACCCTTCTATTTCTGGAAGGGTTCGCATTATGCAGACATCCATTGAAGACGGCGCTATTTGTTATGAGCCGTTTTTTCCAACTTGCTGATATCAAATCCCTTTGCGGTCAAACGTGTAAGCAGCGCTGTATAACGAGACTCATCCACCACGGGTGAACGTGACAAGATCCAAAGATATTCGCGCTTTGGTTCACTGACGGCGGCCAGTTCATATTGATCATCCAGATCGATGACCCAATAGTCGCCCCAGACAAACGGCAGAAAAGACAGCCAGGCTGGAGCGAATCGGACTTTAAGTTTGGCAGACGAAGCGTTGCCAAGCTGCCTGGCTTGGCCTGTGGCTTGTTCCATCTGCCCGTTTTGATGCTGGCACTGATTCAGAACTTTGATGCTGCCATCTGACATCAAGCTGTATTGAGCCGAAGTATTTGAACTACATTTTTTTTGAAACCCATTGGGGAATTTTGCAATTTCATGCCATCGCCCCAAATAGCGATCAACATCCAGACTGGGAATAGATTTCAGCTCACCAACGGGTTGTGCTGACGCTGTTGCGCTACCTAGTAAAAAAACACAGGCTGCAAAAAATTTTGAAATTTTCATTTCATACTCAATCAAAATATTCTTAGTTCGGCAAGCAAAAAGCTGCATGATTATTGCTATTGAGATGGCGAAAAATCCTGACATACCAAACCCGCGCAATGCCTGGCGGGGGTTTGGGTAAATACAGTGATTTCAGAGGCCAATGGGAGAAGCAAAAAAAATGATACGCCCCCTAATTGGCGTCCTAATTTACTTCCGTCATAAACTGTTCAATTGGGCGGCGGACTTTTTTAAGGCCGACTAACCAATCGCCACTTTCTGCGCGATAGCCTAATGGCAGAACAGCGACGCTACGCAGGCCTCTGTCACCCAAACGCAGGATGTCATCGAGTGCCTGCGGATTGAAGCCTTCGATGGGCGTGCTATCCACACCTTCAAAAGCCGCTGCAATCAGCGCTGCGCCCAGCCCAATATAAGCTTGTCTTGCCGCGTGCTGAAAATTAATCTCGGCGCCACGCTGCGGATAACTACCAAGGAGCATATTGCGATAATTTTCCCAGCCTTCATTTTTTACGCCGCGCTCTTCATTGGTCAGGTCAAACATCCTATTGATGCGCTCGGGTGTGTAGTCGTCCCAAGCCGCAAATACCAGCAGGTGCGAGCAATCGGTGATCTGCCCCTGATTCCAGGCGATAGGCTTAATTTTTTCTCGCACGTCCTTATTTGTGACAACGATGATTTCAAAGGGTTGGAGTCCACTTGAAGTCGGCGCAAGGCGGGCGGCCTCGATGATGCGGCTAACTTTGTCTTGCGACACAGTTTGGGTCGGGTCCATCTTTTTGGTCGCATAGCGCCATTGAAGTTTTTGCAGAAGTTCAGACATTGTTTCTTTCGTTATTTGGATAGGGTAAGGCGACAATCTACAGCAAGGTAATGAGTCTTAAGTAATCTCCCAGATCACCAACAATTTTTTGGCCCTATTTATCACCAGACTGTCGCTATTGGGCTGCGGCATCGCGATCGCCAAGGATGGCTTGTACTGCGGCTACTCTGGCAGAATCACCCACGTGTTAAATCGTAAGTACCATTTTTAAAATTTGCACTATTTTTACAGCTTGCATAATGAAATCGCAGCTCTTCAAACTCAGGCCCCTGGCTGATCAGAAAAATTCTGCATTAGCCTCTCTAACGATGGCGCGTTTGCAAGCAATTGCGTAATGCATCGCTCATCTTGGTCTGCCAGTCATCTCCGCTCTTCTTGAATTCCTCCGCGTTCAATTCACGCGTGTCAGAGTCGCTAGCAATTCCGGCGTTAATAACTGCATCTTCTTCTGCTGTCGGAAGCTTCACTTGCCGACCGGTTTTAGTTTTCAGAAACATAGAATCTCACCACGCTGTCCTCTGTCATTTGTTTTGCGTAGGCTAATAATGCGTCACTGCTTGTCCCGATCTGTAAACACCACGGTTGTGCAGTTGGACATTCTAAACCCCTACCATCCCCTCCCAATCCGTCGTATAACCTGGCGACTTCCGCTCCTGCCGCATCTGCCACCCTGCACCCGCCCCCTGCGCTGACAGCTTCACCGTCCCGCGACCGTAACGCGCATTCAAGCCATCGAGCGCCTGCATCAACCTGTCGTCTTCCACCACGGCCGGCGTTAGTAAATCGCCCTGCTGCTGTCCTGCCGGTGTGATCTCGCTCAGCATCACGCCGGCCTTCTTATAGTCATAACCCGGCTGCCACATCTGCTCCGTCAACCAGCACGCCCAGCGGTTAATCACCAGACTGTCGCTGCTCGGTTGCGGCATGGCGATTGCCAAGGACGGGTTGTATTGCGGCTGCTCTGGCCGAAAACGGTTCGTCATCAGAAACGCCTGTACCACGGCGGCCTGACTGCCTTGCGCGCGTAGCTTCGCGCAGGCATTGGCCACAAAACTTGACATCGCTTCCTGCAACACCGACAGCGCCTGCACCGCCTGCCCGAAAGAGCGGCTCGCCATAATCTGCTGCTTGGCCGGTGTGATCTCCTGCAACTCAATACACGCCAGCCCTTGTAATTCGCGCTGGGTTTTTTCCATCACCACACCAAATTCGGATCGCAAGGTTGGCGTATGCGCGTCGCGCAAATCCTGCGCAGTGTGGATTGCATAATCTGCCAGCCGCTTGGTCAGCTTGCGGCCAACACCCCATACCTCTGCCACCGGCAGTTGCGTCAGTAATTTGGTTTGCTGCTCTGTGGTTAGCGCGTTGTAATTGAAAACCCCTTTCGAGCGCGGATGCTTCTTGGCCACATGATTGGCCAGCTTGGCCAGGGTCTTGGTCGGCCCTATGCCCACACACACCGGAATCCCGGTCCATGCCTTCACCCGTGCGCGCATCGCATAGCTGACTGCGCGCAGTTCAG
>CANGAW010000009.1 GCA_947451925.1 Burkholderiales bacterium
CGGGTCAATATCGCAGCAAGCTTGCCGAAGCAGCATTGGCGCGGGCACAAATGGCCGCAGAACATGCACAAGAAACCCGGATCAGGGTGGAAAGCATGGCCGAGCAAGTGGCACTGACTGCCGCCGCCGCCCAACCCTTGTGGCAGCAACTGGCGCAGGTGTCGCAACAGACAGAGGCCAATGCGGCCCTAGTCTCGAGGGCTTATGCGCTGGGCGAGGCCGCCTTGTCGGACACGCTGCTGGCGCGCCGCCATGCGATAGAGGCGCAAGCGGCAGCCGAGCTGGCGCAAATTGATGCGCTGCAATCCTGGTCGCGACTACTGCTCGACACGCATGCGATCTGGCGTTTGCATGAGGGGCATGAGCATCACTAAGTTTTTGGCAAATGGCTTCAGTTATACTGCTTTAGTTCGTTAACAACGTAAAGACACTGGGTCCCGATTTTCATCGGGACGACTGCCCAGCGTCTTTCCCAGTGAAGCACAATCACTGTTCGCATTTCAAACACGCGCTGCGCCACTTTTCTACGGTATAGCGCCCTTACTTTTACGGTGAACAATGGATACCGTGCCCTTGTGGGTGCAATTCATAGCGCTGGTTGCGCTGATCTGCCTCTCTGCCTTTTTTTCGATTTCAGAAACCGCGCTGATGGCTTTGAACCGCCATCGCGTCAAGCATCTGGCCCGGCGCGGTTCGCGTGGGGCACAAATTACCCTGTGGCTGCTGGATCATACCGACCGCATGCTGTCACTGATTCTGATCGCGAACACTTTGCTCAATGCGATGACGACCGCATTGGTTACGGCGCTGGCGATCACTGCCTTCGGTAATGAAGAATCGGTCATTACGATTGCCACCGGTGTGGTGGCTTTTTTGCTGATCGTGTTTGCCGAAATCACGCCCAAAGTCATTGGCGCAACCTACCCGGAACGCATTGCGCTGCCGGCTGCCTTCATCATCAAACCCTTGCTCACCGTTGGCAAACCGGTGATCTGGTTTGTGAATTTGTTTGTCCGCGCACTGCTCACTATGTTGCGCATTAAAACGGGCAGCAGTGCGCGTGATCAGCGCATGTCGCCGGAAGAGCTGCGCTCCATGGTGCTGGAAGGCGGCAATTTTATTCCGGTCAAACATAAAAGTATTTTGCTCAATTTGTTTGATCTGGAACGGGTCACGGTTGAAGATGTGATGACGCCGCGGGCGCAAATCGAATCGCTGAATTTATCGGTGCCGGTAGAGGAGATCAAACATCAGCTGGCAACCTGTTATCACAACAAACTGCTGGTGCATGAAGGCGAAATTAATCAGATTGTCGGCGTGCTGCATGTGCGCAAGGTGATGGCCTTGCTGACTGAAGAAGAAGAAATCACGGCTGAGCATTTCCGTGCGCTGCTGACAGCGCCTTACTTCATTCCTGCCGAAACCGATCTGTTTACCCAGCTACAGTATTTTCAGGAAAACCACGAACGGCTAGCCGTGATCGTTGATGAATACGGCGAAGTGCAGGGACTGGTGACACTGGACGACATCATTGAAGAAATGATCGGTGAATTTACTACCTCCACCCCGGGAGCATCGCGTGCCGATCAGTTCGGCTGGGACAAGGCCGGCGCCTGTATGCTCGAAGGCAGCATCTCGCTGCGCGACGTCAATAAACGGCTGGGCCTGGACTTTCCGCTTGATGGTCCGAAAACGCTAAACGGTCTGTTACTGGAAATTTTGCAGGATATCCCCGAAGCCAGCGTCAGCCTGAAAGTGGCCAACTGTGTCATCGATATCGTGCAAGTACAAAACCAGGCAATCAAAACCGTGAAGCTGTATCGTTCCCGCTAGAACGCACTACTGTCCGTAATTTTTTGAATGGATAGCCTTAGACTAAATTAGATTCTGAATTTTATTTATTAATGTTCTACAGCGAGATTTTTTTCGGGATTACTACGAAAGACGCTGGGGCGACGGTAGCGGTTGTGGCGCATTCCAATTTCCTAAGGTCATCCCGGCGCAGGCCGGGATCCAGTGTCTTTCGTTAATGACGATAGTAGGGAAAACAGCTTAATTGTTGCAAGGCCGCGTCAGCCGGCGCAGCACTGATACGGTCTTTCCTGCGGCCTGCTTTGACGACGAAAGACGATGCTCTAAGCACGCTGCGTCAAGGCTATGGTGTCGGCCATGCAGCCTACCATCGCTTCCTCCCCGCCCATCCCCGGTTTGCCGCGCGCCCTGCTGCAGGCCGGCTTGCTCAGCAGCGCGCAGCTCGAGATTCTGAACCGCAGCAGCAGCACTGAAAAAATCCCCTTCATCGATGCGCTGCTAAAAAGCAGATTGCTTGATGCAATGGCACTGGCGCAATTTTGTTCGCACACTTTTGCCTGTCCCTTGCTGGATTTGTCTGCACTCAATCCACAGTCGCTGCCGGAAAAAATCATTGATGCCCGGCTGATGCAAAGCGACCGCGTGGTGGTGCTGTCCCGTCGCGGCAACAAACTCTTTGTCGGCGTCTCTGACCCGACGCAAACCCAGTCGCTGGACCAGATCAAATTTCAGACTGGTCTGAGTGTGGAGCCGGTAGTGGTGCCGCATCCACAATTAGTTGAACTGATTGGCCGGCTGTGTCAGAGCACCGAGCAAAATTTATCCGAATTCATTGGCGACGATCTGGACAATATTGCGCTGGTTGACGAATCAGCCAGCAATACGTCCAGCGACGCCAATAACAGCGAAATCGATGATGCGCCGGTCGTACGTTTCCTGCAAAAGATTCTGACCGACGCCATCAATCTGGGTGCTTCCGATTTGCATTTCGAACCCTTCGAAAAATATTACCGCATCCGTTTCCGGGTTGACGGCGTGTTGCGCGAGATTGCCCAGCCGCCCCTGGCCATCAAAGAAAAAATCGCTTCGCGCATCAAGGTTATCTCGCGGCTCGACATTGCCGAAAAACGGGTGCCGCAAGACGGCCGCATGAAGCTGGCCGTATCAGCCACGCGCAGTATTGATTTTCGGGTGTCGACTCTGCCGACGCTGTTTGGCGAAAAAATCGTCATGCGTATTCTTGACGGCAGTCAGGCCCAGCTCGGCATTGATGCGCTTGGCTATGAAGCCGAACAAAAAAGCGTGCTGATGGCAGCCATTCAGCGCCCCTACGGCATGGTGCTGGTAACGGGACCGACCGGCTCCGGCAAAACGGTGTCGCTCTACACCTGTTTAAATATCCTGAATCAGTCGGGCATCAATATCGCCACTGCCGAAGACCCGGCCGAAATCAATCTGCCCGGCGTCAATCAGGTCAACATCAATGACCGCGCCGGCCTGACATTTCCGGTCGCGCTCAAGGCCTTTTTGCGGCAAGACCCGGACATCATCATGGTCGGCGAAATTCGCGATCTGGAAACGGCCGACATTGCGATCAAAGCCGCACAAACCGGACACATGGTGTTCTCCACGCTGCATACCAACGACGCACCGGCAACGCTCACGCGCCTGTTGAACATGGGCGTGGCACCTTTCAACATCGCCTCGGCAGTCAACCTGATTACCGCACAAAGGCTGGCGCGACGCTTATGCAGCTGCAAAGTGCCGGCTGACATTCCCCACGAAACGCTGCTTGAAGCCGGCTTCACCGACAGTGATCTTGATGGCAGCTGGCAGCCTTATCAGGCTAAAGGCTGCGAGCGTTGCAATGACTCCGGCTACAAAGGCCGGGTCGGCATTTACCAGGTGATGCCGATTAGTCAGGAGATAGAAAAAATCATTCTCGCGCACGGCAGCGCAATGGAAATAGAAGCGCAATCGCGGCGCGATGGCGTGAAAACCTTGCGCGAATCGGGCTTGTTGAAAATCCGGCAGGGCATGACCAGTCTGGAAGAAATCCTCGGCTGTACCAACCACTGACAAAGGAGCAGCAGATGGCAACCTCCAACCCCACGCGCGCGCTGGCAGCACAGACTGAAGCGATTTTTTCCTGGGAAGGCAAAGATAAAAACGGCCGCCCCGTTCAGGGCGAATTGCGGGCCAGTGGTGCGGCCAGCGTCGCGGTGAGTTTGCGCAAGCAGGGCATTGTGGTCGGGCAGATCAAAAAGAAGCGCTTCGCCCGCGGCAAAAAAATCAGCGAAAAAGATATCTGCTTTTTTACCCGCCAACTGGCGACCATGCTTAAGGCAGGCGTGCCCTTATTGCAAACCTTTGACATTGTCTCGCGTGGACATGGCAATCCGGCCGTGTCGCGGCTGCTGCAGGAAATCCGCGCCGACGTGGAAACCGGCACCTGCCTGAATCAGGCCTTTCGCCGCTATCCGCAATATTTTGATCCGCTGTTTTGCAATCTGGTGGCAGCCGGTGAGCAGGCCGGCATTCTGGAAGCCTTGCTGGCACGGCTGGCCACGTACAAGGAAAAAACGCTGGCCATCAAGGGCAAGATTCGCTCGGCACTGTTTTATCCAATCGCCATTCTGGCGGTCGCTTTTATTGTGACGGCCGTGATCATGATCTGGGTGGTGCCCGCATTTAAAAGCGTCTTTTCCAGTTTTGGCGCCGAGCTGCCTTTGCCCACACTGGTAGTGATCTGGCTGTCGGACCAGTTCGTGCGTTACTGGTACGGCCTGTTGGCGGTGATGATCATCGCCAGCAGCCTGTTTTTGCGGGCCTGGAAAAGATCGCCTGCGATGCAGGCCGCAACGGACCGCCTGCTGCTGAAATTACCGGTATTTGGCGAAGTTGTACGCAAGGCCATCATTGCCCGCTGGACCCGGACCTTGTCGACCATGTTTGCCGCCGGTGTGCCACTGGTTGAATCGCTGGAGTCCGTCGGTGGTGCCGCCGGCAATGCGGTGTACCATCAAGCCACCCGTAAAATTGCTGCTGCCGTCAACAGTGGCACCAGCCTGATGATGGCGATGCAAAATACGCAGGTCTTTCCCTCAATGGTGACGCAAATGGTGGCCATTGGCGAAGAGTCTGGCGCACTCGACCAGATGCTGGCCAAGGTCGCCGAATTTTACGAGGACGAAGTCGATCAGTCCGTCGCTTCCCTGTCCTCATTGATGGAGCCGGCGATCATGGTCATACTGGGCGTACTGATCGGCGGGCTGGTCATTGCGATGTACATGCCTATATTCAAACTGGGTTCGGTAGTCTGATGATGGACGAATTAATTACAATCCTGATAGCACCCCCTGCGACCCCGGCCGCCGTTTTGTTGTGGGCCGTAATCGGTCTGATGATGGGCAGTTTTCTGAACGTGGTCATTCACCGTCTGCCGGTGATGATGCAGCGCGAATCCGACAACTACGTGGCCGCAGAAAACGATCAGCCGCCTGTGCATACCGAACGCTACAACCTGCTGCTGCCTCGCTCTGCCTGCCCTGTCTGCCACCACCCGCTGAGCGCCGTTGAAAATATTCCGCTCTTGAGTTTTCTCTGGCTGCGCGGCCGCTGCCGGCACTGCAAGACACCGATCCCTTCACGCTATCCCATCGTTGAGTTATGCACTGCTGCGTTAACCGCACTGGTAGCGTGGCGGATGGGTACGCAAACCCTGGGGCTGGCGTCACTGGTGATGCTGTGGTTCTTAATTGCGATGAGTTGTATTGACCTCGATACGCAAATTCTGCCGGATGATTTAACTCTGCCACTACTATGGCTGGGCCTGCTGTTCAATCTGCATGGCGGCTTCGTGCCACTGCAAGATGCGGTCATTGGCGCGGCCGCTGGCTACCTGTCGCTGTGGCTGGTTTACTGGCTGTTTCGCTTTGCCACCGGCAAAGAAGGCATAGGCTACGGCGACTTCAAATTGCTCGCTGCGCTGGGAGCCTGGCTGGGCTGGGTCATGCTGCCCTTGATTGTGCTGCTGTCTTCTGCCATTGGCGCCTTAGTCGGCTTGCTGCTGATTGCGCTGCGCGGTCATGCCCGCGACAAACCGATTCCGTTCGGCCCTTTTCTGGCCATGGCCGGCCTGGTCGCGCTGCTGGCAGGCGATGCGATCATTGCGTTTTATCTGAGCAAACTAACCTAAACTTCGCTGAACAAGCCTTGATTTACATGATCCATCCTGATTCGACACGCCCACACTTTTCCATTGGCCTGACTGGCGGCATAGGCAGCGGAAAATCTGCTGTAGCCGACCTGTTTGCGCAACGCGGTGCAGCCATCATTGATACCGATCTGATCGCCCATGCACTGACGGCTCCGGGTGGTGCAGCTATTGCGGCCATTCGCGCTGCTTTCGGCGAGGCCTTCATTACTGCCGAAGGGGCGCTTAACCGTGCCGCCATGCGTGAGAAAGTCTTTACCGATCCTGCGGCACGGCAAACACTCGAAGCCATCCTGCATCCGCAGATTCGCGAACAAACCGAAGTCGCCGCTTCGATGGCCAGCGGCCCCTACCGGATTTTTGTCGTGCCCCTGCTGGTGGAGTCCAAAAACTGGCGCCAGCGGGTAGACCGGGTTCTGGTGGTGGATTGCAGCGAAAGCCTGCAGCTTAAGCGGGTCATGCAGCGCAATCAGTTATCTGCCCCGCAGGTGCAGGCCATCATGAATAGTCAGGCTAGCCGGGCCGACCGGCTCGCGGCAGCTGACGACATTGTCAGCAATGAAAACGGATTCGAGACGCTGGAAATAGAGGTAGAACGCCTGCATCGCCTCTATCTGAGCCTGGCAGGGAAGAAATAAGCGTAAAACAGGGCAAGATGTTTGTATTTTCCGACTACTTCGTTCAGAATCACATCAGTTATTTTCTCGTCAATTCCAACTCTTGAGGAACGCCGTTTTGATCGTTTACGAATACCCTTTCAACGAGCGTATTCGCACTTTGCTGCGGTTGGAAGACCTGTACGAAAAATTTATGTTCTTCGTCCAGCAAGACCATCCGCTACAGCACCATGCTGCACTGGCAACGATCTACGAGATCATTGATGTTGCCGGTCGCGCCGATCTGAAGTCCGATTTATTGCAAGAGCTGGAACGCCAGAAACAGACGCTGCTGGGTTTCAAGTCCAACCCCAATGTCGAAAGCGAGCGGCTCGACGCCATCCTGTCCGACATCGAGCAAGCCAGCACGGCCTTAATCAAGGTGCAGGGCAAAACCGGCCAGCAAATCCGTGAAAACGAATGGCTGATGAGCATACGCGGGCGCACCATCATTCCCGGTGGCGCCAGCGACTTTGATCTGCCCTCTTACTTCGCCTGGCAACACTGGCCTGCGGGGCATAGACGCACCGATATTATGACCTGGTTCGCACCACTGGAGCCGCTGTTCTCCGCCATTACCATTGTGCTGCGCCTGCTGCGCGAATCCGGTCGCGCCACCCATGTGGTCGCCGCAAACGGCAGCTTCCAGCAAATGCTGCAAGGCCGCACCTACCAGATCGTGCGCGTCTCGCTCGACGAGCAGCTGGGCGCCATCCCTGAAATTTCTGCCAATAAGCACGTACTGTGGATACGCTTCATGAGTCAGGGCGGCGACATGAAGCCCAAGGCCTTCGAAGGCGACGTGCCGTTCGAGCTAAGCCTCTGCAACTTCTGATTGCACCCAATATCATGGTGACGACTGTCAATTGCCCGACCTGCGGCACAAAAGTAGAGTGGACCGAAGCGAATAAATTTCGCCCGTTTTGTTCGGAGCGATGCAAACAGATTGATCTCGGTGCCTGGGCCGAAGAAAAGTATGTGATCCCTGGCGCGCTGCCAGTGGATGATGAGGACCTTGAGGGTCAGTGATTGCTTCGCTGGCTTAACCGCAAGCGCAACAAACGCTTCACTGGCTGCCATTTTTGTTCATTAACGAAAGACACTAGGCCCCGATTTTCATCGGGAGCGTAGTGGGGAATTCAGACTGCATGCAGTCCGCCCACGCAGCAGTCGTCCCATGCAAGTGACGACGGTAGGGATTAAGACGCTACTCACACAACTACCGTCGCCCCAGCGCAGGCTGGGGCCCAGTGTCTTTAGCAGCTTATCCACCAGCTAGTTCACCAAAACGCAGCCTGTCCAGCCATTCCAGTAAGGGTATCGTAGCCGGCAACACTGGCTCTACCGCCACGCTTCCCTGCCACGCCAGCTCCTGCCCTTCCAGCGATTGCGGCTGTCCTTGCCATTCGCGGCTGATAAAGAAATGCAGCCGGACATGCGCATGCGGGTAGACATGTTCGACTCCGCACCACTCTTCGGCCGTCACGATGCGCACGCCGATTTCTTCTTCGAATTCGCGCTTTAAGGCATCGAACACGGATTCGCCGGCTTCGACTTTACCGCCGGGGAATTCCCAGTAACCGGCATAGGGCTTACCCTCGGGCCGGCGCGCCAGCAGCACATCGCCATTGGCCTGCATCAGGATGCCGACCGCTACGTGTATGGGTGCAGGCTTATCCTTCATCAGGCTGAATGCTTGCCCGCATAGTCACGCGCAAACTGCCAGGCCACGCGACCGGAACGCGATCCGCGCTGCAAAGCCCAGCGCAGCGCATCCGCCTCGGCCTCGGCGGGCGCGGGATCGACACCAAAGTGACGCAACCAGTAGCGCACGATATCGAGATAATCATCCTGCCGGAACGGATAAAACGACACCCACAAACCGAAACGCTCGGAGAGGGAAATTTTTTCTTCGACGGTTTCGCCAGGATGTACATCGCCATCGTCAGTATGCGTGTACGTGGCATTGTCGGACATGCGCTCGGGCAGCAAGTGCCGGCGGTTGGAAGTCGCATAGATCAGCACATTGTCGGACTGCGCAGCGATACTGCCGTCGAGTGCCACCTTCAGTGCCTTGTAGCCGCTTTCGCCTTCTTCAAAGGACAGGTCGTCACAGAAAATAATGAAGCGCTCGGGCCGTTGTGCGACCAGTTCCACAATGTCGGGCAAATCAGCCAGATGTTCTTTTTCGACCTCAATCAGGCGCAAGCCTTGCCCGGCATATTGATTGAGGCAGGCTTTGATCAGGGAAGATTTGCCGGTGCCACGGGCGCCGGTCAGCAGCACATTGTTGGCCGGCTTGCCATTGACGAATTGCAGGGTGTTTTGTTCGATCTGCTCTTTTTGCGGACCAATATTGCGCAGATCGTCGAGGCGGATTTTGCCCGCATGTTTTACCGCTTGCAGTCGTCCGCGCCCATCGCGGGAGACGCGCCAGCGAAACGCGGTCGCTGCCTGCCAGTCCACATCGGCCGCAGCCGCTGGCAACAGCGGCTCGATACGGGCCAGCAGCGCTTCAGCGCGGACTAAAAATTGTTCGAGTTCTTTCATCGGGATTTATGAACGGTAGTCTGCGTTGATGGTCACGTACTCATGCGATAAATCGCAGGTCCAGATGGTGGCGGCGGCATCCCCGCGAGCCAGCGTCACCCGCACCGTGATTTCGCTTTGCTGCATCACGCGCTGGCCGTCTTGTTCCAGATAGTCGGGATTACGCCCGCCATGTTTTGCTACCCACACATCGTCAAGATAGAGGTTGAGCTTTTCCACATCAAGATCATCCACCCCCGCATAACCAATCGCCGCAAGGATGCGGCCAAGATTAGGGTCGGACGCAAAAAAAGCGGTTTTGACCAGCGGCGAATGTCCGATTGCGTACGCAATCTGCCGGCATTCTGCAACGCTCTTGCCTTCTTCAACTCGAATGGTGATGAACTTGGTGGCACCTTCGCCGTCGCGGACAATCATTTGCGCCAGCTCTTGCGCCAGTTCTGTGACGGCCTTGGCCAGTGCGGCGTACTCAGCACTTGCCGCGTCTTGCACGCTTAACTCGCCAGCACCAGTGGCAATCAGCATGAAGGAATCATTGGTCGAGGTGTCGCCGTCAATGGTGATGCAATTGAATGAAGCATTGGCTGCATCCTTCACCATCTTGTCCAGCAAAGGCTGGGCCACTTTGGCGTCGCATGCCAGAAAGCCCAGCATGGTGGCCATGTTCGGCTTGATCATGCCGGCGCCTTTGGAGATGCCGGTCAGGGTCACGCTCTTACCGGCGATGCTCACGGTTTTCGACGCGGCCTTGGGCTGGGTGTCGGTGGTCATGATCGCTTCGGCCGCATTGAACCAGTTATCTGCCCGCAGATTGGCAATCGCCGCTGGCATGCCGGCAACGAGTTTTTCAACGGGCAGCGGCTCTAAAATCACGCCAGTGGAAAAGGGCAGGATTTGCTCGGGCTGACATTCCAGCAAAGCGGCCAATGCTGCGCAGGTTGCGTTCGCGTTGGCCAGACCGGCCAAGCCGGTGCCGGCGTTGGCGTTGCCCGTGTTAATGACCAGCGCCTTGATCCCTTTGCCGGTGGCCAGATGCGCTTTTGACAGCTGTACCGGAGCGGCACAAAAACGGTTTTGGGTAAATACACCCGCAACGGTGGCCGTTGGCGCTAAACGCAGCACCAGCAAATCTTTACGACCCGGTTTTTTAATGCCGGCCTGGGCGAAACCCAATTCGATACCGGCGACAGGTTGCAGATTTGCGGCGATGGGGAGCGGAGAATTGACGGCCATTATTATTCGGTTTTCGGGGTTGAATAAAAAAACGACACGGGATCCCGGCCTGCGCCGGGATGACGGAGTTTATTGGTATTGATTAAAAATACTGTCGCCCCAGCGCAGGCTGGGGTCCAGTGTCTTTGTCTTTAAATTTGACTTAAAAAGCAGTGCTTCTTTAAGCCAGCTTGCCGTGGCATTGCTTGTATTTTTTTCCACTTCCGCAAGGACAAGGATCGTTGCGTCCGACCTTGGGCATGACCTCGGCAGGCTCAGTCACTGCCATCGGCGCCAGCAGTTCTTCCGGTGCCAGTTCAGGATTGAAGTCGGCGTGCTGATAGTGCACGTTTTCCAGATGCGGCTGCGCCATCTGCTCTTCTGCCGCCTGAATTTCTTCCTGCGACTGAATGCGTACCGTCATCACCACGCGCACGACGTCGTTGCGGATCAGGTCCAGCATTTGCGAGAACAACTCGAAGGCTTCACGCTTGTATTCCTGCTTGGGATTTTTCTGCGCATAACCGCGCAAATGAATGCCCTGACGCAGATGGTCGAGCGCGGCCAGATGTTCACGCCAGTGCGTATCGATGCTCTGCAACATGACATTGCGCTCGAAGCCGCCAAATGAATCCTTGCCAACCACCGCCACCTTGATTTCATAGCTTTCATCGGCAGCCTGCAAGACGCGCGCAAGCAAATCTTCGACCGACAGATCGGGCTCGGCTTCCATCATCTGCTGCAAAGGCACGTCGAGCAGCCATTCATTGGCCAGCGCGTTTTGCAGGGTCGGCAGATCCCACTGCTCTTCCATGGATTCAGGCGGCACGTGGCTATGAAACAGTTCGGTAAAGACGCCGTTGCGCAGCGAGATGCTCATCTCGCCCATGTCGGTGGCTTCCAGTAATTCATTGCGCTGGGTGTAGATGACTTTACGCTGGTCATTAGCCACGTCGTCATACTCAAGCAATTGCTTGCGAATGTCGAAGTTGCGTGCTTCCACCTTGCGCTGGGCTGACTCGATCGAGCGCGACACGATGCCGGCTTCGATCGGTTCGTCTTCCGGCATTTTCAGGCGTTCCATCACGGCGCGCACACGGTCGCCGGCAAAAATGCGCAACAGCGGATCGTCCAGCGACAGATAAAAACGCGAAGAACCGGGGTCGCCCTGACGACCGGAACGACCACGCAACTGATTGTCGATACGGCGTGACTCATGGCGCTCGGTACCAATGATGTGCAAGCCACCGGCTGCCACCACTTGTTCGTGCAAGGACTGCCACTCGTCGCGCAAGGTCTGCGCGCTGGCAGCCTTGCCGGCTTCGGCTATGCTGGTGTCGGCTTCTATGAGTTGAATCTGGCGCTCGACATTACCGCCCAATACGATGTCAGTACCACGGCCAGCCATATTGGTGGCAATGGTGATCATTTGCGGACGGCCTGCCTGCGCAATGATTTCGGCTTCACGCGCATGCTGCTTGGCGTTCAACACATTGTGCGGCAGCTTGGCTTCGGTCAGTACTGAAGACAACTGCTCCGAGCTTTCAATCGAGGTCGTACCAACCAGCACTGGCTGACCGCGCGCATAGCAGTCGCGAATGTCGGCCACCACCGCATTGAGTTTGCCCTGGGCGTTTTTGAAAACCTGATCCTGCTTGTCTTTGCGCTGGCTTAAGCGATTCGGCGGAATGACCACCGTTTCGAGGCCATAAATTTCCTGGAATTCATACGCTTCGGTGTCGGCAGTACCGGTCATGCCGGACAGCTTGCCGTACATGCGGAAGTAGTTCTGGAAAGTGATCGAGGCCAGGGTCTGGTTCTCGTTCTGGATGCGCACGCCTTCCTTGGCTTCAACCGCCTGATGCAGGCCGTCAGACCAGCGGCGACCCGTCATCAGGCGACCGGTGAACTCATCAACGATCACCACTTCATCGTTTTGCACCACATATTGCTGGTCTTTGAAAAACAGCGTGTGCGCGCGCAGCGCCGCATACAAATGGTGAATCAGGTTGATATTGGTGGCGTCATACAAAGAAGCACCTTCGGCCAACAGACCCATTTCGGTCAGAATCTGCTCGGCTCTTTCATGACCGGCTTCAGTCAGCAAAACGGTGTTGGCTTTTTCGTCCTTGGTGTAGTCACCCGGAACTTCAATATGCCCTTTGCCGTCCGGCGTTTCTTCGCCGATTTGCAGCGTCAGACGCGGCGGCACCGCATTCATCTTGCGATACATCTCGGTGTGGTCTTCAGCCTGGCCTGAAATGATCAAAGGCGTACGGGCTTCGTCGATCAGGATCGAGTCAACTTCATCGACGATCGCAAACGCCAGACTGCGCTGCACCCGCTCGCGGGCTTCATAGACCATGTTGTCGCGCAGGTAGTCGAAACCGAATTCGTTGTTGGTGCCGTAGGTAATATCAGCGGCATAACCGGACTGCTTGGTCGCATGGTCAGCCTGCGACAGGTTAATGCCGGTAGAAAGGCCCAGCCAGCCATACAGGCGGCCCATCCATTCGGCGTCGCGCTGGGCCAGATAATCATTGACGGTGACGATGTGCACGCCCTTGCCGGTCAGTGCGTTCAGATACGCCGGCAGGGTGGACATCAGGGTCTTGCCTTCGCCGGTTCCCATCTCGGCGATTTTGCCCTGATGCAGAACCATGCCGCCGATCAGCTGCACATCAAAGTGCCGCATCTTCAGTACCCGCTTGCTGGCTTCGCGGCAGACGGCAAAGGCTTCTACCAATATGTCGTCGGTGGTTTCGCCGGCAACAAGCCTGGCCTGAAAGGCCGGCGTTTTGGCTTTGAGTTCGTCGTCGGACAAGGCTTCAAGCGCGGGTTCGAGCGCATTGATGTCGCGAACGTTTTTCTGCAGTTTCTTGAGCAGGCGCTGGTTGCGGCTGCCGAAAATTTGAGTCAGTAAGGACATGCTTGAATGGCTGTAAAAGGAAGGGCGTCCCGACTACCCGCTGCATGAAGCGACAATCTGGCGGCGTGCCGGTTTTACCAAAGGCGAGATTCTATCACGCAGGCCCCGAAAAACTGCCCTGCCCTGTAGTACACGATCGGCCTATGGTAAGGTGGCCGGATGTCGAAATTACCTGCCTCATTTACACCGGCTCGAAGTAACGCTCAGCGCCCCACTACCCGTGGCGCGGCGGATTTTTTGCAGGGCAATGACAAGCTGGCCGCACTTTTGCCGAATGCCGCCCGGCTTGGGCGTTTACAGCAAGATTGTCTGGCACTGATGCCACTGCAATTTGCCAGCTGTACGGTACTGCAAATCAGTGAGGAGCAATTAAGTATTGCAGTGCCTAATGCGGCGCTGGCCACGCGGATGAAGCAGCAATCCCCGAAGCTGCTTTCAGGCTTGCGCGAAAAAGGCTGGCCGATTCAAGAGATCAAACTGAAAATCCGGGTGCTGGCCCCGGAGCCGGCGCGCACGCCGCGCTCGCTGTTTTTGCCAACCGGGGCGGTGGCTTCGTTTGCCGAACTTGATAACAGCTTGCCAACGCATCCGCGCAATCAGGCTTTGAAAGAGGCGCTGCACAATCTGGTAGCGCGCCGGCAGAACAAAAAAGTTTAAGCCGCAGCCCACTCTTCATCAAGCTGGCTGGCATAGGCCGCCGGTGCAGCCGAGACCTGATCAAAAGTCACAATTTCATAAGAATCAGGGTCGGCCAGCAAAGCCCGCAGCAGCTTGTTATTCATTGCATGCCCGGATTTGTGTGCGTTGTAGCTGGCCAATAAAGGATGGCCGATCAGGTACAAGTCACCCATTGCGTCGAGAATTTTGTGGCGCACAAACTCATTTTTATAACGCAATCCGCCAGCGTTCAGAATGCGGAACTCATCCATCACAATGGCGTTTTCCAGCGAACCGCCACGGGCTAAGCCCATGCCGCGCAAAGTTTCAACGTCTTGCATGAAACCGAAGGTTCGCGCCCGTGCAATTTCCTGAATATAGGATTCAAGGCTCAAATCCACCTCGGCGGTCTGGCCGCTGCCATCAATGGCAGGATGATTGAATTCGATAAAAAATTTCAGTCTGAAGCCATGATAAGGCGAAAGCGTCGCCCATTTTTCCTGCGCGCCCGTGCCTTCACGCACTTCCACCTGTTTCAATACGCGAATGAATTTTTTCGCAGCTTCCTGCTCGATGCGACCGGCTTGCTGCAGCAAGAACACAAAGGACGCGGCCGAGCCGTCCATGATGGGAATCTCTTCTGCGGTCAGGTCGACAATGAGGTTATCAATCCCCAGTCCGGCGCAGGCTGACAACAAATGTTCAACCGTTGAAACCCGCACGCCGTCTTTTTCCAGCACCGAGGCCATGCGCGTGTCACCAACACCGTTGGCGGTGGCCGGTAATTCAATGACGGGATCCAGATCGATGCGGCGGAAAACGATACCCGAATCAATCGCACCGGCACGCAAAGTCAGTTCAACCCGGGTGCCGCAATGCAGGCCCACGCCGGTGGTTTTGATGGTTTGCGCGATGGTGCGTTGCTTAAGCATAGGCGGGAATTATTTTATTATTTTAAAAAGACAAACCACAAAAGTCACCGAATCCAGCTCTGCGGCATGATCCGGCAACTTTATTTTATGCAGCAAATATTACATCGCCGCCAGCATGGTTTCGGCATTCGAGACCTCAAACTTGCCGGGTGCTTCGACATGCAATTGGGTCACGACGCCGTCTTTGATCAGCATCGAATAACGTTGCGAGCGGGTACCCATGCCAAAGGCTGAAAAGTCAGCCGACAGACCCAGCGCCTTGCTGAAATCCGCATTGCCGTCGCCCATCATGCGCACGACGCCGGTGGCTTTCAGTTCACGGCCCCAGGCGCCCATGACGAACGCGTCATTGACGGAAACGCACCAGATTTCGTCAACGCCCTTGGCATGCAGCTCTTTGGCATGCGCAATGTAGCCGGGCACATGCTGCGCCGAGCAAGTTGGCGTAAATGCGCCAGGCAGGCCGAACAGCGCAATGGTTTTGCCTTTGCTGATGTCGGACACATTAAAAGTATTCGGTCCGAGTGAGCAGCCAGCGGTCTCGGTTTCGATGAATTCGGCCAGTTTGCCTTCAGGCAGATGGTCGCCAATTTTGATCGTCATAAATGATATTCCTTTTGCATGGGGTGACAGGTGGGCAGCACGAAGAAGAACCGCGCTTTGCACACGCGGTTCTTCAGGCGCAGTATGCCGCGCCTGCCGATTTTTTGCAGATTCAATCTGCCTGACGACGCAGGAAAGCAGGGATGTCGTAGGTTTCGGTGCCGTTACGCTCCATTGCCCGCACGGTCTCGGAAGCAGATTCACGACGCCATACTGCTGGCGTACGCACGGCTTCGAAGTTTTGCTTGGCAAAAGATTCGGTCGGGCTTGGTGCGGCAACCGCATCCGCGCCGTAAGTACCGGTCTTCAACATGGGCATTGGTGTGTTGACCAGTTGCGGACGACGTGAACGACCCAGACCGGTGGCAACGACGGTGACGCGAATTTCGTCGCCCATGCTGTCGTCGTAGGCAATCCCTTGCGCGATCGACGCATCTTGCGCGGCGAAGGCACGAACCACGGCCATGACTTCCTTGATCTCTTTACCTTTCAGGGAATGGCTGGCAGTCACATTGACCAGCACGCCGCTGGCGCCTGACAAGTCCACACCATCGAGCAAAGGCGAAGCCACAGCCTGCTCGGCAGCGATGCGTGCGCGGTCAATGCCGGTTGCGACGGCGGTTCCCATCATCGCCTTGCCCTGCTCGCCCATGATGGTCTTGACGTCATTGAAGTCGACGTTGATATGACCGGGAACATTGATGATCTCGGCAATGCCGGCTACGGCGTTGTTGAGCACATCATCGGCGTGTTGCAGCCATTCCATCATGCTGTCGTCTTCGTAAATGTCTTCGAGCTTTTCGTTCAGAATCACGATCAGCGAATCGACATGCTTGGAAAGTTCATCCAGACCTTCGTCTGCAATCGCCATGCATTTCTGACCTTCGTAGGAAAAGGGCTTGGACACTACGGCAACGGTCAGTGCGCCCATTTCTTTGGCCACTTGCGCAACAATCGGTGCGGCGCCAGTGCCGGTACCGCCGCCCATGCCGGCAGCAATAAACACCATGTGTGCGCCGCGCAGTGCATCTTCAATGCGGCTGCGGGTTTCTTCGGCCAGCTGGCGACCCACTGCCGGCTTCATGCCTGCGCCCAGACCGCTTTCGCCGATCTGAATGACGTTATCTGCTTTTGACTGGGACAGTGCTTGCGCATCGGTATTGGCAACGATGAACTCGACACCGGACACGCCTTTGTTGATCATGTGCTGCACGGCATTGCCGCCTGCGCCACCAACACCAACAACTTTAATGATGGTGCCCTTGGTATTTTCCAGCATTGTGATTTCCATGATGACTCCCTGTGTAAAGCAGTTATTAGTCGTTAAACATCACTGGTCGTGACGGCTAGCAATTAACAACTGCGAGTTAAGACAAAAAAATAAACAACCAAGATAAAACGGGTTCCTTGCCAAGGAGCGGGATCAGAAATTCCCGAGGAACCACTCCTTCATACGCTGCCAGACTGCTTTCGCCGATCCGCCCTGACGATGCACAACCTGACCGCGCAAATACTGTCGCTTCGCTTCCATCAACAATCCGAGCACCGTCGAATAACGCGGGCTCTTGACTACATCGGCCAGCTGACCGTTGTATTCGGGTATGCCAAGCCTTGCCGGCTTGAGAAAAATATCTTCGGCCAGCTCCAGCATGCCGGGCATCATCGCACTGCCACCAGTGAGCACAATGCCTGAAGACAGCACTTCTTCGAAGCCAGATTCGCGCACCACCTGATGCACCAGCGAGAACAATTCTTCAACCCGCGGTTCAATCACGGCGGCTAATGCCTGCCGGGACAGGGAACGTCCGGCGCGCTCACCCAGACCGGGCACATTGAAGGTTTCCGACGGGTCAGCCAGCAATTGCTTGGCCACGCCGTAATGCACTTTGATTTCTTCCGCTTCGGCCGTGGGCGTACGCAAGGCCATCGCGATGTCATTGGTGATCTGGTCGCCCGCAATCGGAATGACTGCTGTATGGCGAATCGCCCCTTCCGTGAAAATCGCCACGTCGGTGGTGCCACCACCAATATCGATGAGTACTACGCCGAGTTCTTTTTCATCGGCGGTCAGCACGGCGTCGGCCGAGGCCATTGGTTGCAAAGTCAGGTCCGAGACTTCGAGTCCGCAACGACGCACGCACTTGATAATGTTTTGCACCGCTGACACGGCGCCAGTCACGATATGGACTTTGACTTCAAGCCGGATGCCGCTCATGCCTATAGGCTCGCGCACGTCTTCCTGATTGTCGACGATGAATTCCTGCGGCACCGTATGCAGCAATTGCTGATCCGTCGGAATATTGACCGCCTTGGCCGTTTCAATTACGCGGGCTACGTCGGCGGCAGTCACTTCCCTGTCCTTGATCGCTACCATGCCGCTGGAATTGAAGCTGCGAATATGATTGCCGGCGATGCCGGTCCAGACATAACGGATCTGACAGTCGGCCATCAGCTCGGCTTCTTCAAGGGCGCGCTGAATCGACTCCACCGTCGCTTCGATATTCACCACCACGCCTTTTTTCAGGCCCTTTGATTCATGCTGGCCCAGGCCGATTACTTCATGACGGCCGTCGGGCAGCACTTCAGCCACCACCGCCACCACTTTCGACGTGCCGATGTCGAGACCGACGATCAGATTTTTCGCGTCTTTTGTCATATTTTTTTACTTTTTATGTTCAGGTTATTCATCATAAAAATCATAACGTCTCCAGCCCGTCCGGTTTGGGTGAGGGCAAGGGCGCTGTTGCGCCAGCCGGCAAGCCCAGTCCGCGCGCGCGCAGTGCCAGCCCGTTCGGATAACGCATGTCCACACTCTCGATACGGCCGGGCAAACGCTCGGCCAGTTGCGGATAGACACTGACGAAACGCTCTACCCTGGCCTGCAAGGCTTCACGATTGCGCTCGCGGCCCAGCTTCAAGCTAATGCCGTTGTTGAGTTCGGCCGTCCACGAATAGCGTTTCGACAAACTCAGTGCGCGGGGACGCAGCTTCACCGGCGCCAGCCACTGCTGCAAATCAGCCAGACGGGCGGCGACTTCGTGCGCACTGTCGTCCGGGCCATCAAGCGCCAGCAGCTTGCCTTCCTGTTCCGCTTCATCGAGGTTGGCAATAAAAATAATCCCTTCGTTCGACAGCAAGCGCCCTTCCTGCTCGCCCCAGGTGCCCAACGCCACATATTCTTCGACCGACACGATTAATTTGTTCGGCCATTCGCGCCGCACCGATGCTCTGTGCACCCAGGGCACGGTTTCGAAAATCGTGCGCACCGCCTGCAAGTCAACAGTGAAAAAATTACCGCGCAATCGAGGCAAGGCCGTACTCATTACTGTGGCCCCATCGACATAACGCAATGGCGCCTGATGCAGGCCCTGTACCTTCACCACCCGCAAATCAAAAGCCGACTGCAAAGAAAATATTTTGAATGCAGCAAATATCAGGACGAGCACAAAGACGCCGAGCATTGCCCGGGTCATCATGTTCAAGAGCCTGATGTCATGCCACATCGTCATCGTCCTTGTTTAAGCCGCAACCCAGTCGGGCGAAGGCTGCAAATCCAGCGCCGCCATGCGCAAAATTTCAATACAGAGTTCTTCATAATCGAGCCCGGCTTCCTTCGCCGACATAGGCACCAGGGAATGACTGGTCATGCCCGGCGAGGTATTAATCTCCAGCAGATAAGGCTGGTTGTCGGTGGCGCGCACCATCACGTCGGCGCGACTCCAGCCGCGACATCCCAGCGTGCGATAACTGTCCAGCACCAATTGCTGAATCTGCTTTTCCTGCTCGGCCGGCAAGCCGCTAGGACACAGATAACGGGTCTCGGTAGAAAAATATTTGTTTTGATAATCGTAGTTCGCGTCAGGCGCAACAATGCGAATCACCGGCAGCGCGCGTGCGTCCTCGCCGCTACCCAGCACAGGACAGGTCAGCTCAATGCCGCTGATGAATTCTTCAGCAATCACGGCGCGGTCAAATTTCGCTGCCTGCGCATAAGCTGCAGGCAACTGCGCCACGTCGGTAATTTTGGTCAGGCCCAGTGTCGAGCCTTCATGGGCTGGCTTGACGATCAGGGGCAGGCCCAGCGTTGCGGCCACTTTGCTCCAGTCCGTTTTTGCATCCAGCATTTCGAAGCGGGGCGTGCTCAAGCCATTAAACAGCCAGACCCGTTTGGTCATGGCCTTGTCCATCGCAATGGCCGAGGCCAGCACGCCAGGGCCGGTGTAGGGAATGCCCATTTGTTCCAGCGCACCCTGCAAGCTGCCGTCTTCACCATAACGACCGTGCAATGCGATAAACACCCGGTCAAATTTTTCCGCCGCCAGTTCTGCCAGCGAACGTTTAGCCGGATCAAACGCATGCGCATCAACGCCACGCTTTTGCAGCGCTGCCAGTACGCCGGCACCCGACATCAGCGACACTTCGCGTTCAGCGGAACGGCCGCCAAACAACACACCGACCTTGCCAAATTCCTGTTTCAGATTATTTGTCATGTTTATCCCTGCGCTGTTGCCGTCATTTGCAACAACTGAACTGGCACATTGGCAATCGAGCCTGCACCCATCGTCACCACCACATCGCCATCTTTTGCCAAACGCAGCAAGAGCTCCGGCATCTCGGTAATGTTTTCCACAAAAATTAATTCGGCCTTGCCCATGACCCGCAATGCATGCGCCAGCGAACGGCCATCGGCAGCCGGAATCGGCTGCTCGCCAGCCGGATAGACATCGGCCAGCACCAGCACATCCACGGTCGACAACACTTTCACGAAGTCTTCAAACAAATCGCGGGTACGGGTGTAGCGATGCGGCTGAAAAGCCAGCACCAGACGCCGTCCCGGATAAGCGCCGCGCGCTGCGGAAATCGTGGCGGCAGTTTCTACCGGATGGTGGCCATAGTCATCCACCAGCGTGAAACTGCCCTCGGCCAATGGCAACTCGCCATAACGGCTGAAACGCCGGCCGACACCAGTGAATTCCTGCAGTGCTTTTTGCGTATGCACATCATCAACATCGAGTTCGCGTGCAATCGCAATCGCCGCACAAGCGTTTTGCACGTTGTGCATGCCAGGCTGATTCAGACGCACCATCATGTCTGCATAATCTTTTTGCACGACGGTAAATTCCATATGGCTGCCCACTGCTCTGGCATCCACTGCGCGCACCTGGGCGTCGGCGTGAAAACCATAAGTGGTGATCATCTTGGAAATCGACGGCATGATCTCGCGCACATTGGCGTCGTCAATGCAGAGGATGGCAATGCCGTAGAAAGGCAGGCGCTGCGTGAATTCCACAAATGCCTGCTTGAGTTTGGCAAAGCTGTGATCATAGGTTTCCATATGATCGGCATCGATGTTGGTAATGACTTCAATCATCGGCGACAGATTCAGAAATGACGCATCCGATTCATCGGCTTCAGCCACAATAAAGTCACCCAGACCCAGCTTGGCATTAGCGCCGGCGCTGTTCAATCGGCCGCCAATGACAAAGGTCGGATCCAGCCCGCCCTCGGCCAGCACACTGGCAACCAGACTGGTGGTAGTGGTTTTGCCATGCGTGCCGGCAATCGCAATGCCGCTTTTTAAACGCATCAGCTCAGCTAACATCATCGCCCGCGGCACAATAGGAATATGGCTCTCGCGGGCCGCGATCACTTCCGGGTTATCTGCTTTTACTGCAGTCGAAGTCACGATCGCATCGGCGCCAATGATTTGTTCCGGCGCATGACCGATATGAATGGTCGCACCCAAACCGGCAAGGCGACGGCTGGCCGCATTGCTGCTGAGGTCAGAGCCCGAAATGGTATAGCCAAGGTTCAACAACACCTCGGCGATGCCGCTCATACCCGAACCGCCGATGCCTACAAAATGTATATTTTTGATTCTATGTTTCATGTCAGTGGTCCATCGGCGGCTCGGGCTACGCCCGCCTGTTGTGGAGCGCAGCGTGACCACGCTGCTTGGCCTACAAGATGTATATTTTTGATTCGATGTTTCATGCCGATCCCAATTCTTCAAGCACCTGCGCAATCGCAGCATTCGCATCGCGCTTGCCTTGTAAATACGCGGCCTCGGCTATTTTCTGACAAGCTTCCCGCGTCATGTTTTGCAGCAGCGTTGCCAGCGCTTGTGCCGAGAGTTCGGTTTGCGGCAGATGCAGTGCTGCTTGCGCTTGCGCCATCCAGCGGGCGTTGTCGCGCTGATGCGAAGTGGTCGAGGCAACCAGCGGCACCAGCACACTGGCCACACCGGCGGCACATAACTCGGCAACCGTAATCGCACCGGCGCGGCAGATGACCAGATCGGCATCGGCATAACGACGCGCCATGTCGTCAATGAAGGGCAGCACTTCGGCGCTAACGCCGGCTTGCGCATAGCTGGCTTGGAGCGACTCAATATGCTGCTTGCCTGACTGATGCACCACCTGCGGACGAAGGGCTGCGGGCAACAAAGCCAGCGCCGCCGGCAAGGTATCGTTCAACACTTTGGCGCCCAGGCTGCCGCCGACGACAAATATTTTTAGTACGCCGCTATGATTCGCATAACGCTGTGCAGGTGATGGCAGGCCGCTGATGGCTTCGCGCACCGGGTTGCCAGTGACTTGGGCTTTGGCCGAATTGGCAGCAGCAACGGCATCAAAACCGAACAGAATTTTTTGCGCAAACGGTAGCAAGACTTTGTTCGACATCAGCAAACCCGCGTCCGCATTCATTAGCACCAGCGGCACGCCAGCGAGTCTGGCCATCAGCCCGCCCGGTACGGTGACATAACCGCCCATGCCCAGCACCACATCCGGTTTACGCTGGCCAATGAAAGCGTAACAACGGCTGAAACTCTTGAGCATTTTCAGCATGCCAGACAGACTGTGACGCCAGCCCTTGCCGCGCACGCCGCTAAATTCGATCGCATCAAATGGCACACCATGACGTGGCACCAGATCGGCTTCCATCCCGTGCGTGGTGCCCAGCCAGGACACTTGCCAGCCGCGTGTGCGCATGGTGTCGGCAATCGCCAAACCGGGGAAGATGTGACCGCCGGTGCCGGCCGCCATGATCAGTAGCCTTTTCATTTTCGGCTCCCGCGCATCAGCGATCTGTTCTCGTAATCAATACGCAGCAAAATGGCCAGACCGACGCAATTGATGACGACACCCGAGCCGCCATAACTCATCAGCGGCAAGGTCAGGCCCTTGGTCGGCAGCAGGCCGAGGTTGACGCCCATGTTGATGAAGGTTTGTACGCCAATCCAGATGCCGATGCCTTTGGCCGCGAGGCCGGCGAAGGTCAGGTCCAGCACAATCGCCTGACGGCCAATTTCAAAGGCGCGGCGCACCATCCAGTAAAACAGTGCCGTCACCAGCAAGACACCAACTAGTCCCAGCTCTTCGCCGATGACGGCCAGTAAAAAGTCGGTATGCGCTTCCGGCAGGTAATGCAGTTTTTCTACACTGGCTCCCAGACCAACGCCAAATAATTCGCCGCGGCCAAAAGCAATCAGTGAATGCGACAACTGAAAGCCCTTGCCTAATACATTGCTGGCAGCCCAGGGATTGGCAAAGGCCACCATGCGCTCATAGCGCCACGGTGAAATCATAATGATCAGCGAGAAAACCGCGAACAGCACACCGACCATGCCGCCGAACCAGATGATGTTGAAGCCACCTAAAAATAAAATGCCCATCGCGATACAGACGATGACGCCAAAGGCGCCAAGGTCGGGCTGCAACATCAGCAATGCGCCCGTGGCTGCCACCGCTACGGCCACAGGCGCAAAGCCTTTTGTCAGTTTGTGCATGTACTGCTGCTTGCGCACGGTGAAGTCGGCAGCGTACAAGACCATCATGAGTTTCAGTAATTCGGAAGGCTGCAGGTTGATGCCGCCCATACCTATCCAGCGCCGCGCACCATTGACGCCTTTCCCGATGCCGGGAATCAGCACCAGCACCATCAACACCAGGGTGCCGATAAACAGGATAGGAATCGTTTGCTGCCACTGCTCAATGCGCACACGGAAAGCCAGCAGGCCGGCAAACAGGCCGATGCAGACGAACATGGACTGGCGCAACAGGAAATGGTGGTTTTTATAATTCGCGTATTTGGGCGCGTCCGGTAAACCGATGGAGGCCGAGTACACCATCACTACGCCCGTTAGTAGCAACAGCAAGGTGACCCAGACCAGCGGCTGATCGTATTCGAGCATGCTGGAGCGCTGACTCTTTTTGAGTTCAGCAGCGCGGCTGTTGCCGGCAAAGTCGGGCATCGCAAATTTCATGCAATCACCTCGCCGCGGGAAAGCCCCAGTTCGCGCACGGCGTCGATAAACACTTGCGCCCGGTGCGCGTAATTGTCAAACATGTCCAGGCTGGCGCAAGCCGGCGACAGCAGCACCAGGTCGCCGGAACGGGCCAGTACTGCGGCCTGCTCAACTGCTTCTGGCAAGCTGCCGCAATCCATCAGGGTCACGCCGGTATCAGTCAGTGCGGCACGGATCGCCGGCGCGTCGCGCCCGATCAGCAACACTGCTCGCACATGACGCGCCACCGGATCGGCCAGTGGTGAGAAATCCTGACCTTTGCCATCGCCTCCGGCAATTAAAATCAGGCGGGCAGCATGACCGGCACCGAGCCCGCTTAAGGCGGCCACGGTTGCGCCAACATTGGTGCCTTTGCTGTCGTCGATATAGTCAACAGCATTGATGGTGGCCACATGTTCGACCCGATGCGGCTCGCCATGATATTGCCGTGCCGCGTGCAGCAAGGGTGCCAGCGGCAAACCGATGGCCCGGCACAAGGCCAGTGCGGCCAGCGCATTGGTGGCATTGTGCTGACCACGGATTTGCAAGGCGTCGGTTGGCATCAGCCGGTTAATCAAAACCTCAACCTCGACCGCTGCGCGACCACGTTTTTTCTTTTCCCCTTCGTCGCCAGCAACTGCCAGCACCAGCCATTGCATGCCATGTTCCGTCACCAGTCCAAAGCAATCCGGCTCGGTTGGCAGATCGGTGCCAAAGCTCATCAGCGGCGCCAGAGGATGGGTCATTGCCATGCATTGCGCGTCGTTGCGGTTGAGTACACGCACTGTCTGCGGCCCGAAAATGCGGGCTTTATCGGCCGCATAGGCATCCATGTCGCCATGCCAGTCGAGATGATCCTGACTGATGTTGAGCACCGTTGCCGCATCGGCCTGCAAGGTATACGTAGTGTGCAGCTGAAAGCTCGACAACTCCAGCACCCAGCATGCGGGCAAGGCATCGGCGTCCAGCGCGGCACGCAACACATCGAGCGCCGCCGGGCTGATATTGCCGGCCACCTGCACCGACAAACCGGCTGCCGCGCACAGCATGCCGGTCAGGCTGGTGACGGTGGTTTTGCCATTGGTGCCGGTGATGGCGATGACTTTAGGCTGGTATTGGCGTTCAGCTTTGAGGGCAGCCAGTGCCTGCGCAAACAATTCGATCTCACCCCAGACCGGCAGATTTTTTTCAGCCGCGGCCGGCAGCAATTGCGCCAGTTCGCCAGCGGGCGCCAAGCCCGGACTGACTGCGACGAAATCAATGCCTTCGAGCAGTGCCTGCGTCAGGGGACCGGCAATAAATTCGGCATCTGGCACCGCCACTTGCAAAGCCGGCAGGCGCGCAGGGGCATTGCGGGTATCAGCCACGCGCACCCGTGCGCCGGCGCGAGCCAGCCACAGGGCCATCGCCAGACCGGATTCACCGAGTCCGCAGACGAGTACGTGTTGTTGCTGATAATTCATGTAAATGTTTTATTCTCAGCGCAGTTTCAGGGTTGATAAACCAACTAACACCAGCATCATGGTGATGATCCAGAAACGCACGACAACCTGCGTTTCTTTCCAGCCTTTTTGCTCGAAATGGTGGTGCAAGGGCGCCATCAGCAACACACGTTTGCCGACACCGGTTCGCATCTTGGTGTATTTGAAATAAGCGACTTGCAACATCACCGACAAGGTCTCCACCACAAACACGCCGCCCATAATGAAGAGCACGATTTCTTGTCTGGCAATGACGGCGATGGTGCCGAGCGCGCCACCGAGCGCCAGCGCGCCAACGTCACCCATGAAGACTTGTGCCGGATAGGCGTTGAACCATAAAAATGCCAGCCCTGCACCGGCCATCGCGCCGCAAAAAATGATCAGTTCGCCGGCGCCGGGGATATGCGGGATCAGCAGATATTTGGCGTAGTTGGCGCTACCGGCCAGATAAGCAAACAAGCCCAGCGCCGAGCCGACCATGACGGTCGGCATGATGGCCAGGCCATCGAGGCCGTCGGTCAGATTGACGGCGTTGCTGGTACCGACGATGACGAAATAAGTCAGCGCAATGAATCCCCAGACACCCAGCGGATAGGTGAAGGTTTTCACAAACGGCACGATTAGGTCGGCCTTCGGTGGCAGGTTCATCGAAAAGCCGGACTGCACCCATTCCAGAAACAGTGCCCAGACTTTCATATTGGTTGGCCCCGACACCGAGAAGGCCAGATAGAACGCAGCAGCCAGACCGATCACGGACTGCCAGAAATATTTTTCGCGTGAAGCCATGCCCTTGGGGTCTTTGTAGACCACCTTGCGGTAATCATCGACCCAGCCGATGGCGCCAAAACCCAGCGTGACGATTAACACCGGCCACATGAAGCGGTTACTCCAGTCACCCCACAGCAGGGTCGAGACCGCAATGCCGATCAGGATCAGCGCGCCGCCCATGGTCGGCGTGCCAGATTTGATCAGATGGGTTTGCGGACCATCGGTGCGCACCGCTTGCCCGACCTTTAACCGGGTCAGCATGCGAATCACCGCCGGTCCGAAAATCAGGCCAATCAGCAAGGCCGTCAGTGTCGCAAACACGGCACGAAAGGTGATGAAGTTAAAGACGCGCAAGGCGCCAATCTGATCTTGATATTGTTGTGCGAGCCAGAGCAGCATGTCAGTGTCCTCCTGTGGCGGCAACGCCGCTCAGGTGTTGTACAACTCTTTCCATCTTCATGAAGCGCGAGCCTTTGACCAATACCGTTTCATTGGCCGCAATATGGCTGATGGCTTCATTGAGCTGGTCCATCGTATCGAAATGCCGGGCACCAGCGCCAAACGCCAGACTGGCGTGACGGGCGAGTGTGCCGAGCGTAAAAAATTGATTGATTTGCTGCGTTTGGGCGTAAGCGCCGATTTCCTGATGAAAGGCCACGCCTTCATCACCGACTTCACCCATGTCCCCCAGCACCAGCGTGCGCGGCGCGGGAGCTGCGGCCAGTACATCGATGGCAGCACGAACCGAATCCGGATTGGCGTTATAGGTGTCGTCGATCAGTAGTGCGCCATTTTTTGCCTGTTTGCGCTGCAGCCGGCCTGCTACCGGCACGAAGGCTTCAAGCCCGCGCACAATGGTCGCCGGCGCAATGCCGATGGCCAGTGTTGCGGCACAAGCGGCCAGCGCATTGCGCACATTGTGCACACCGGCTGCATTTAACTGCACGCGCAACTGCTGGCCTGCTGCGTTGATTTCCAGCGTGCTGCCAAAGGTATGACTGACGTAGGTGCAGTGCACGCTGGCTTCGTTATTCAAACCAAAACTGACAACGCGGCGGGCAGCGGCATGGCCTTGCCACAGCGGCGTGAATTCTTCATCGGCGGGGAAGACGGCACAGCCCTCATCCGCGAGCGCGTTAATCACTGCGCCGTTTTCTTTGGCAACGGCTGCCACGGTGGCCATGAATTCCTGATGTTCGCGCTGCGCGTTGTTGACCAGCCCAACCGTTGGCGCAGCGATCTCGGCTAAGCGGGCAATTTCACCTGGATGATTCATGCCCAGCTCGATGACTGCCGCACGATGCGCGTCTTCAAGCCGGAACAGGGTCAGCGGCACACCGATTTCATTGTTCAGATTGCCGCGGGTCGACAAATAATGGCCCGCCCCATACTGCGCTTCCAGAATGGCGGCGATCATTTCCTTGACGGTGGTCTTGCCATTGCTGCCGGTGACACCAATGACGGGAATGGCAAAGCGGCTGCGCCACCAATGCGCAATCTGGCCTAACGCGTAACGGGTGTCCGGCACCAGCAAGGCCGGCAGCGGATAAGCGTCAGGTACATGGCGGGCGACGACTGCAGCCGCACCGCTGGTGGCCACTGCCGGTAAAAAATCATGCGCGTCAAAACGCTCGCCTTCGAGTGCCACAAACAAGTTACCGGTAGCGATAGTCTGGCTATTGGTGGACACGCCTTCGATGTGCGCAGGTGCAGTCAGCCGGGCACCGGGAATGACAGCTTGCAGTTGAAGCAGATCAGCGCGCATCAGTGGCCTCCATGACGCGTCGCGCGCGTGGCCAGTGCCAGCGCAATATGATCAGCGTCGAGAAAGGCCTGCCGCCTGCCCTTGCTTTCCTGATAGGCCTCATGGCCTTTGCCAGCGACCAGTACGACATCATTTTTTCCCGCATGCCGGATTGCCTGAAGAATGGCGGTGGCGCGGTCTTCCATGATCTGGCACTTGCTGAGCTGACTGGCATCCAGACCACCCACAATCTGCGCGATGATGGCCGCTGGCTCTTCATGGCGCGGGTTATCGCTGGTAATAATCACATGGTCGGCCTGCACCGCAACTGCCGCCATCAAAGGGCGCTTGCCCGGGTCGCGGTCACCGCCGCAACCGAACACGCACCAGAGTGCGCCGGCTCGCTCAAGCGCCACTTCACGCAAGGTCTGCAAGGCTTTGTCCAGCGCGTCCGGTGTATGCGCATAATCGACGACGGCTAAGGGCGCGTCGACGCCGCCGAGTTGCTGCATGCGGCCGGGCACCGCGCTTAGCAATTCCAGTTGCGACACGATATGTTGCAAACTCAGCCCGCGCGCCATCAGTACGGCGGCAATCGCCAGCACATTACTGACATTGAAGCGGCCAACCAGTTGCGTGCGCACTTGCGCCACACCCAGCGGCGTAGTCAACTGAAACACAGTGCCATGCTGGCGCATACGAATTTCGGTGGCGCTGAGCAGGGGAATACCCTCTGCGGCAACACCTGCAATAGTGGTGCCATAGATATTGGCCGCGGGCATATGCTTGCGCACTTGCGCCAGTAAGCGCGGACCCATTTCGTCATCGAGATTGATCACCGCATGACCAAGGCCGGGCCAGTCAAACAGGCTGGCTTTGGCGCGTTCGTAAGAAGCCATGTCGCCGTGATAATCCAGATGGTCACGGGTGAAATTGGTAAAGACGGCCACATCAATAGGCAAGCCATGCATGCGCCCCTGATCCAGACCAATCGAGGAGGCTTCAATGGCCAGTGCACTGGCGCCTTGCTGTTTTTGTGCAGCGAGCTGGCGTTGCAGTTGCACCGGATCCGGTGTGGTGTAGCCCGTTACTTCAACCGGGCCGCTTAGCCCTTGTCGAAACAGTGAAACACCCAACGTGCCAATGACGGCAGTCGGCACGCCGCTGCGCGACAGTGCCTGCCCCAGCCATTGGGTGCAGGAAGTTTTGCCATTGGTACCAGTGACTGCGACAGTAAACAGTTCGGCGTCCGGCTGCGCATACCAGTTGCGGGCAATCTCGCCGGCCAGATTTTTTAACGCTGGCACAGCATGATGCGGCAGCGTGAGCTGTGGGTCCCAGTCAAATTCGCCCGCAGCGTCATACAAGACGGCTGCCGCGCCCAGTTCAATCGCTTGCAAAATGTAATGGCGGCCGTCGCCTGCGTCACCCGGATAGGCGAGGAACACGTCACCCGGTTTGATGCGGCGTGAATCTGCCGACAGCTGGGCGGCTGGCGCCACACTGTGCAGCCAGTCATCAATTTCTTGTACAGACAAAGTGGACACTGTCATCACATGCTTTCCGTTACCGGCTGAGGCGGCATGATGATGTTGGTCACACTGGAGTCAGGTGCCACATTTAATAAACGCAGCGCGCTGGTGGCGACATTGGCAAACACGGGGGCGGCAACCAGTCCGCCGAAATGCGGGCCATTGGAGGGTTCATCGATCATCACCGCAATGATGATGCGCGGGTCCGAAGCAGGAGCAAAACCAACGAAGGAAGCCACATATTTTTTAACGTAATGACCGCCCTCGAGCTTGTAGGCCGTGCCGGTTTTGCCGGCCACACGATAGCCGCGCACTTGCGCTAAGGGCGCCGTGCCACCGGGACCAACAACACGTTCCAGCATTTCGCGCATTTGCAAGGCAGTTCGCTCACTGATGACGCGCTGGGCTTGCGGCGGTTTATCGAGCTTTTGAAAACTGAGCGGGATCATTTCGCCGTCGCGCGCAAACAGCATGTAGGAGCGCGCCAGCTGAATCAGCGAGACCGAAATACCGTGACCGTAACTCATGGTCGCCTGCTCGATCGGCTGCCAGGATTTATATGGCCGCATGCGACCGGCGACAGCACCGGGGAAACCGAAACGCGGTTGCTGCCCAAAGCCGGCGGCAGTGAACATGTTCCACATTTGCCGCGGCTCGAGTTTTTGCGCTACGCGCACGGTGCCGACGTTGGAAGAAATTTCAATGATGTGCGACACCGACATGGATGGCGCATGCGCATGCGAGTCGCCGATGGTGGCGTTGCCGATGGTGAGCTTGTTGGGGGTGTCGAGCACGGTTTGCGGCGTGATCAGATTTTTTTCCAGACCCAGCGCAATGGTGAAAGGCTTCATCGTCGAGCCCGGTTCGAAGGTGTCGGTCATGACGCGGTTGCGCAGTTGCGCGCCGGTCAGGCCTTGCCGCGTATTCGGGTTGTAGGTGGGCATATTGGCCAGCGCCAGCACTTCACCGGTTTTCACATCGAGCACGACAATGGCGCCGGCCTTGGCATGATGCTTTTCCACTGCCTCTTTCAACTGCTTATAGGCATCGTATTGAATCTTACTGTCGATCGACAAGCTCAGATCGCGGCCGTCACGCGGTTCGCGCACGAAGCCAATGTCTTCAACCACCCGGCCGCGGCCGTCGCGAATCACACGACGACTGCCGAACACACCCGCGAGCGAACTTTGCTGCGCCAACTCCATGCCTTCCTGACCAATGTCGCGGATATCGGTAAAGCCAATCAGATGCGCCGCCTCCAGGCCGGACGGATAAGAACGCTTGTATTCTTTACTGGTACGAATGCCGGGAATGCCCAGCTCCATAATGCGTGCCGCGACATCGGGCTCAACCTGTCTTTTCAAAAATACGAAGCTTTTGTCTGAATCAAATTTTTTTTTCAGTTCGGCCGGACTGATGTCGAGCAGTTGCGCCAATTGCCGCAGTTGCTCGGGCGAGGCTTCGATATCGTCAGGGGTGGCTTCAATCGCTTTCACCGGCAAGGACGAGGCCATGACTGTGCCATTACGGTCCATGATTTTGCCGCGCGTTGCCGGCAACTCCAGCGTGCGCGCATAACGCATTGTGCCTTGGTCGATCAGAAATTTTTTATTCAACATCTGCAACCAGAATGCACGTCCGGCCAAGGTAGCAAAAGCCAGAAACAGAAAAAACAGCACCAGCTTCGAGCGCCAGGCCGGCAGCCTGACCGCCAGCACTGGGCTGGGCAGAAAGGGCTTGCCGCGGCCAGCAGCAGTGCGCGGGGAAGGATGACGCATCAGCGTACCCCCGCCGTCAGGTATTGCGTACGGTTGGCTGCGGGTACTTGCATGCCCAGTGTATTTTTAGCTTGCGCATCAATCCGCTCATGCTTGGCAAGACGCGATTGTTCGACCTGTAATTGCGACCACTCGATTTCATGTTCGCGCTGACGCAATTGCGCACGCTCCAGCGCCATGAACAGGCGACGCGCCTGATACTGTGAATTGACCAGCATCAGCGCGCACAACATCAGCAGCGCCAGCACCGGAAAAATCGCCCTATTGCTCATGCAGCACCGCCATTGGCAGGAAGTCGCTGCGCGCAACGCATGACAGCAGAACGGCTGCGCGGATTGGCCGCCACTTCCGCGTCGGATGGCATCGTGCGGCCCAGCAGTTGCATCAGGGGTTGCGGCAGATCGACAGCACGAATCGGCAGCCGACGGTCAGGCTGCGGCACACTGGCTTTCGACGCCATGAACCGCTTGACGATGCGATCTTCAAGCGAATGAAAACTGATCACTGCCAACCTCCCGTACGGACCAAGACGGCCGTATGCCTGCGTCAAACCTGCTTCAAGTTCTTCAAGCTCCGAATTGATGAAAATCCGAATAGCCTGAAAAGTCCGGGTTGCCGGATCTTTCCCTTTTTCACGCGTTTTAACGGCTTGTGCCACGATCGCGGCAAGCTGTCGTGTGCCTGAAATTGGCTCGACTGACCGGCGAGCAACAATCGCCTTTGCAATCTGAAAAGCAAACCGTTCTTCCCCATAGCCGCGAATCACTTTCTCTATGTTGTCCTGTGTCTCGGTCGCCAGCCATTCGGCAGCTGACCGGCCACGCGTGGTGTCCATACGCATATCCAGCGGTCCGTCGCCGCGAAAACTGAATCCGCGCGACGCGTCATCAACCTGCGGCGAGGACACACCCAAATCCAGCAACACACCATCCACCTGCCCCACACCGCGCTCGGCCAATGCGGCATCGAGCGTGGCAAAGCTGTCATGCACAATCGAAAAGCGGGCATCTTCCTGCGCCAGCTGCTCTGCCGCAGCGATTGCCTGCGGGTCTTTATCAAACGCAATCAGCCGGCCCTGCGCCGACAGACTGGCCAGAATTTTCCGGCTGTGTCCGCCACGACCGAACGTGCCGTCGACGTACACGCCGTCACGACGCGCGTCGGTAATGGCCAGGGCATCGACTGCCTCTTCTAACAACACGGTTCGGTGCAAAAACTCTGGCACCGTTTGCTGGGTCATCGCCGCGCCATCAGAAAGAGAAATTGTTGAGTACGTCCGGCATGCCCTCTGCTATTGCTGCGGACTCGCTTTCGTTCAGTTTGGCGGCATCCCAGATTTCAAAATGACTACCCATGCCCAGCACCATCACGTCCCGCGTCAGGCCGACTGCCGTGCGCAGCTCAGGCGCAATCAGGATGCGACCGGCGCTATCCATTTCGACATCGGAGGCATTACCCAGAAAAATGCGCTGCCAGGCGCGTGCCGACATCGGCCACGCGGCAATTTGTTCACGATGGGCTTCCCAGACGGGACGGGGAAATAACAGCAGGCAACCATGCGGATGCTTGGTCAGCGTGACGCGGCCTTCGCACTGAACGGACAGTGCGTCACGATGCCGGCCCGGGATGGACATCCGGCCTTTGACATCGAGATTTAATGCGGACGCGCCTTGAAACACCTGCATGCACTCCTGAAATGACTAAATTGGGCAAATGAAATAAAGCGGTAAGGAGGCAAGAATTTGAAAATCGCCCCACAAAAAAACACTTTTTCACACTTGCTCCCACTTTAGTGGATGGCAGATTGTCGGTCAAGGAATATCGCCGGCGAGTGTGTAGATTTTTCCAATGAAGTCAAGGACTTAGCGCGCTTAGTTGAAGTCAGTAAAAATAACAATAGCCTAAAAAATTAGGCACTTAACGCTGACATTGAAGGTTGAACTTTAGAAATACCCATGTGTTTACGCGGCGGTAAACCGCGAAAGAGGGCAAAAAAGAAAAAGGAGGGGAATCAGGAAAGTGTGAAGCAAACCGATAGGCCGGATTCTGTGTCGCCAACGGGCAAGCCCGGTGGCAATGACAGTCATTCCTCTAGGCCCCGGATTACTCCGGGGCTCAAGCTCTCTACCCGCATGCTCAGCGAGCCGCCTCAATGCATGCCTATTTGAGATTGCTCCAGGTGGAGGTTACCGCGTTTCACCCTTCGCCACTTGCGTGGCGAAGACTCGTCTCTGTGGCCCTATTCCGCGCCTCACGGCGGACGGCCGTTAACCGTCACCCTGCTCTATGGAGTCCGGACCTTCCTCCCGCTATCGCTTTGACACGATAGCCAGCGACTGTCTTGGTCTGCTTCACCGGCGCATTGTACGCCGCCGGCTGACTTTGCAGATAGCCTTGATTAAAGTTCAAGGCAATGATGTCGAATCAAAGCAGGAGAGTGATCAATCTTGTCTTCCTGCAGCAGGGCTGCGGCATGCTGTTATTGCCGCAACCGGGCAGGAGCCGAGCCCTAGAACCATTGACGCCAAAAGGACTACCGTGGGTTATATCATTTCGTTTTTTCTGGGGATTTTCGTCGCGACGCAAGGCGTAAGCGGCGTGGCGCAGGCAATGGATGTCGCTGTCATCAAAACACAGCAGTACATTCGGGAAAATGCCAAATAAGGGCGTATTGAAATTACTACGCCACACAGCAAGCCTGCGCGCCGCTGTTATTCGATCAGCAAGTGCTTCAAATGCTCGCTGGCGCCAATCGATATTTCATTGACCATCGCTCGCCGCCACCACTCATTCTCACGCCACTGCGTCAGTTCAATAATGGTGGCCAGCGCGAGAATAAAAAAACAGCCGGAAACCAAGCCGATGCCACCACCCAGAATGCGATGCGCAGGCTGGGTGCCACTGCGCACAAAGAGTTTCTGATGCAAACGGGTGAGGCTGTGCGCACAAAATAAAGTCACCAGCAGCACGAAGCCGCCGCCAATGACGGGGCGCAAAAATTCACCTTGTCCGCCTAATGGCAGTGCACCTGATACCACCGGCCCGTAGCGCCGGGTCAGAAAAAAAACGCCGATAAAGCCGAGCATAGACAACACCTGAGAAATCCAGCCGCGCCAAACTCCCAGACCTATGGACAACAGCAGTACGGCTACAGAGAGCTGATCAGCAAAGATCATGGTTTGTTGTTTCTATATTTGAAATGAACATTGCATTTCAGTTAATCATAGTTTTTGTGTGGGAAGCACACAAAAACACACGAATTATTCAAACACCAAACTATTTGCTAACAATCAGGCTGCCTGCCTGTTATAAATTTATCTACGTCTGTGTTGCAGCTTCATGCGAACTGAACGAAATCCGGTTTGCGTTTTTCGACGAAGGCTGAAAAAGCTTCTCTTGCCTCAGGCCCGCGCAACATGCGGCTAAAGTCCTCCATCTCGGCTTCCATCGCTGCTTTAATGGGGGCTGCCAGTTCGGCCTTCATCAGGCGTTTGGTAGCCCTGACGGACGCCGCAGGCAAGGCCACCAGCTTGGCTGCCTGGGTCGCCACATGCTGATGCAAAGATTCGGCCGGCAGCAATTTATTCACCAGGCCCAGTTGCAATGCCTCGGCTGCGCTGAAGGCTTCGCCGAACAACAGTTTGTCAGCCGCATGCTGATAACCCGCCAGTCGCGGAATTAACAAGCTCGATGCAAACTCGGGACACAAACCCAATTGCGTAAACGGCATGGCAAAGCGCGCATGTTCAGCCGCATACACCAGATCGCAATGCAGTAACAGCGTAGTGCCAATGCCAATGGCCATGCCGGTGACGCTGGCTATGACCGGCTTTTCCGCATCGCGCAATTGCGTCATGAATTGGGCAACCGGACTGTCGCTGCCTTGCGGCGGATTTTGCAAAAAATCGGCAACGTCATTACCAGCGGTAAAAACCCCGGGCAGGCCGGTGATGACGATGACGCGCACCGCTGCGTCGCTCGCCGCAGCACGCAAGTGATCGGCCATGGCCTGATACATCGCCGCCGTAATGGCGTTTTTTTTATCCGGGCGATTCAGCGTAATCGTTGCCACGCCGGCGTCTTGTGCAAAGAGAATGCTCATGCTTATACCTTTTCGAAAATACCGGCCGCACCCATGCCGGTGCCAACGCACATGGTGACCATGCCATATTTCAGGTTACGACGATGGAGGCCGTGAATCACGGTTGCAGCACGAATCGCTCCGGTTGCACCCAGCGGATGGCCAAGCGCAATCGCACCACCCAAAGGATTGACCTTGGCCGGATCCAGACCCAGATCCTGCTGTACAGCCAGCGCTTGCGCTGCAAAGGCTTCATTGAGTTCTATCCAGTCCATCTGGTCCAGCGTCAGGCCTGCCACACGCAAGGCCGCCGGTATCGCTTCTTTCGGCCCTATGCCCATGATTTCAGGCGGCACGCCCTTGACGGCAAAGGACACAAAACGCGCCAATGGCACCAGATTGTATTGTTTGAGAATTTTTTCGCTGACCAGAATCAGCGCGCCGGCGCCATCCGAAGTTTGCGAGCTGTTGCCGGCAGTGACGCTGCCCTTGGGTGAGAACACCGGACGTAATTTGCCCAGCACTTCCAGACTGGTGTCGGCACGCGCACCTTCATCGTCAGTCACGATGCGGGTCTTGATGTCGATATTGCCGGTGGCCAGATTCGGCATTTTTTCGATGATTTCAACCGGCGTCATTTCGGCCACACGTTCGCCGCTCAGTTGCGCAGCGATGGCGCGCCGGTGCGACTCCAGCGCAAACATATCTTGTGCTTCGCGGCTGATCTTCCATTGTTGCGCTACGCGCTCGGCCGTCAGGCCCATGCCGTAAGCCATGCCGATATTTTCATCCTTGAACACCTTCATGTTCAGGGACGGATGGTGCCCCATCATCGGCACCATCGACATCGACTCCACGCCAGCGGCAATCATTACATCGGCTTCGCCGCTGCGGATGCGGTCGGCTGCCATCGCTATGGCCGTAATGCCGGAGGCGCAATAACGGTTGATGGTGACGCCGCCGACCGTATTGGGCAAGCCTGCCAGCAACACCGACATACGCGCCACATTCATCCCTTGCTCGCCCTCAGGAAAGGAACAGCCGACGATGGCGTCTTCGATCAGTTTAGGGTCCAGATTGGGTACTTGCGATAGTGCCGATTGCAACGCGCACACCAGCAAGTCATCGGGGCGCATATGACGGAACATGCCGCGCGGGGCTTTGCCGATAGGGGTGCGGGTGGCGGCGACGATGTAGGCGTCTTGAAGTTGTCTGCTCATTTGAAACTCCTGTTTTGTCTCTTAACGATCGTCGTCAATTAATTGCGCACCGGCTTGCCGGTCTGCAGCATGCCCATGATGCGTTCCTGGGTCTTGGGATGCGCCAGCAATTCCATGAAGCCTTTACGCTCGCGGTCAAGCAGCCACTGTTCACTGACCAGACTGCCTTGTTCGATCTCGCCACCGGCAACAATGTCGGCAATCATGGTGGCTATCTTGAAGTCATGCGCCGAAATAAAACCGCCATCACGCATATTGAGTAACTGGCCCATGATGGTGGCCACGCCATAGCGACCCGTAACCGGCACCAGCGTTTTCAACGGTGGACGGTAACCTGCATCCGACATGGCTCTGGCCTGGGTTCTGGCCACATGCAGCAACTCGTAAGCATTAAAAACAATCACGTCTTCTGGCGTCAGATAACCCATGCGCCTGGCCTCAATCGCCGACTTCGATACCGCGGCCGTGGCCGCATGGGTGAAGCCGTTTTTCAGGAACTGCAAAACATCATTGCCGCGGGCGTCGGCCGCTGCGCGCAAAGTGATTTCTTTCAAGCCGCCGCCGGCTGGCAACAGGCCGATGCCGACTTCAACCAGACCGATATAGGATTCCAGGGCTGCAACGCGACGGCTGGCATGCATCAGCAACTCGCAACCGCCGCCCAGCGCCAGACCGGCGACCGCTGCCACTACCGGTACGTTCGCATATTTGAGTTTCATATGCGCCTGCTGCAAACGCGCCACCACGGGCTCGATGCCCTTGACGCCACCGGACATGAACAGCGGCAGCATGGCCTGCAAATCGGCACCAGCCGAAAATGCCCCGCCTTCGGCGGCATCGGCATGCCAGATCACCAGTGCGCGATAATTTTTTTCTGCTTCATCAACAGCGCGCTCGAGACCTTCAATGACGCCCGGCCCCAGCACATGCATCTTGGTCTTGAAGGACAGCACCAGAATGTCGTCCTGCTGATGCCACAGACGCACCGACTCGTCTTCGAATACGGTGACACCAGCCGTCGCACCAGTGGCCGTGTTTTCACCGGCCAAAGGCGAACGAAATACCTGCCGCTGATACACCGGCAACACCGAGCGCGGCACATAAGCTTGTTTGACTGGCGACCAGGAACCGGCTGCGGTATGAACACCTTCGCGACCATCAAACACCCAGGCAGGCAAGGGTGCATTAGAGAGCGCACGGCCAGCCTCAATGTCTTCTTTCACCCAGCCAGCCACTTGCTGCCAGCCGGCTTGTTGCCAGATTTCGAACGGGCCCTGCTTCCAGCCAAAGCCCCAGCGCAAGGCAAAGTCCACATCGCGCGCATTGTCGGCAATGGTGTGCAAATGGACTGCAATGTAGTGGAAGGCATCGCGATAAATCGCCCACAAAAACTGGGCTTGCGGATGCGTAGAATCATGCAGCGCCTTCATGCGCTTGACCGGATCTTTTTCTTTCATCATGCGGCCAACCAGCTCATCGACCTTGCCGCCGCCGGCCACATACTCCGCCTTGGCCAGATCAAAACGCAAAATATCCTTGCCCACTTTTTTGTAAAAACCGCCACCGGATTTTTGCCCGAGGCTGCCGGCTGCAATCAGTTTTTCCAATGCGGCCGGAGTTTTATAGAGCGGGAAAAACGGATCGTCCGGCAGCTTGTCCTGCATCGTACGAATTACATGACCCATGGTGTCGAGCCCGACCACGTCAGCGGTGCGGAAGGTACCGGATTTGGCGCGACCCAGCTTGGCACCGGTCAGGTCATCAACCAGATCGTAGGACAGGCCGAATTTTTCAGCTTCGTGAATGGTTGCCAGCATGCCGAAAATACCGACACGGTTGGCGATGAAGTTCGGCGTGTCAATCGCATGCACCACACCCTTGCCCAGGGTGGTGGTGAGGAAGGTTTCAAGCTGACCTAGAATGTCGGCGCGGGTGGCAACAGTAGGAATCAGTTCAGCCAGATGCATATAGCGCGGCGGATTGAAAAAATGCACACCGCAAAAACGGGTCTTCAATTCTTCGTCCAGACCTTGCGACAATTCTGTAATCGACAAACCGGAAGTATTGGTCGCAAAAATTGCGTGGGGTGCAATCGCGGGGGCGATTTTTTTATACAACGCGTGCTTCCAGTCCATGCGCTCGGCAATGGCTTCAATCACCAGATCGGCTTGGCGCAAGCGTTCGAGATCATCATCGTAATTGGCGACTTCAATCAAGGACGCCATGTCGGAGTCGGCAAGCGGCGCCGGACTGAGTTTTTTTAGCTGATCCAGCGCACGCTGCACGATGGCATTGCGCGGCTGTTCAGGTTTGCCGGGCAGATCAAACAGAATGACCGGCACGCGGGCGTTAATACAATGCGCGGCGATCTGCGCGCCCATGACACCCGCGCCTAATACGGCGACTTTTTTTACGATGAAATTCGACATGCAGAGCGCTCCGTCAAATGGAAATTGCGTGTTGAAAAACTACTGTCGTCCCGGCGCAGGCCGGGACCCAGCGACTTAATCGATTAAAACAATGCGGCATCCAGCGCCATCAGATTGTCCGAACCCGACCGTGCCTGACGAATCAGCATCGCCGTCTCGGGCAAGAGGCGCGCAAAATAAAAGCGCGCAGTGGCCAGCTTGGCTTTGTAAAAATCGTCACCGTTGCCTTCTTTTTCGAGTGCGATTTTTGCCATCCGTGCGAACAGGTAGGCGTAAACCAGATGACCGACGATGCGCAAATAAGGCACAGCAGCAGCACCAACCTCGTCACGATTCTGGAAAGCCTTCATCGCAATTTCCATCGTCAGCTTGCTGACCTTGTCGCCGATATCAGCCAGTGGCGTAATGAATTCCGACATCGCTTCATCGGCGCCATGTTCTTCAACAAAGGCTTTGATTTTTTCGCCGAATTGCCGCAGCTTGGCGCCGTTGTCCATCAAGACTTTGCGACCCAGCAAATCCAGCGACTGAATGGTGTTGGTGCCTTCGTAAATCATGTTGATGCGGGCATCACGCACGTATTGCTCCATGCCCCATTCGGCGATAAAGCCATGGCCGCCATATACCTGCATGGCCTCGGAGGTGGCAATCCAGCCGTTATCGGTCAGGAAGGCTTTGATGATGGGGGTGAGCAAAACCACTTCATCGGCGGCTTCTTTGCGCACGGCTTCATCGGGATGATTCAATTCGCGGTCAATCATCAGCGCGATATACGAAGTAAAGGCACGGCCACCTTCGGCATAGGCACGGGCCGTTAACAACATGCGCCGCACATCGGGATGCACAATAATCGGGTCAGCGGGCTGCTCGGCAGCCTTGGTGCCAGTCAGACTGCGCCCCTGCAAGCGATCTTTCGCATAGGCGCGTGCGTTTTGGTAAGCGACTTCGGTCAACCCCAGCGATTGCATACCCACACCCAGTCGCGCCGCATTCATCATCACGAACATGGCATTGAGGCCGCGATGCGGCTCGCCGATCAGCCAGCCGGTGGCGCCATCAAGATTGATCTGGCACGTGGCATTGCCATGAATGCCCATTTTTTCTTCAATCGCGCCGCAAAAAATCGGATTGCGCGTACCCGGATTGCCCGCCGCATCCGGCAGAAATTTTGGCACCACAAACAGCGAAATGCCTTTGGTACTGGCCGGCGCGTCAGGCAAGCGGGCCAGCACCAGATGAATGATATTGCCAGACAAGTCATGCTCGCCGGCCGAGATGAAAATTTTGCTGCCGGTCAGCTGGTAACTGCCGTCGGCCTGCGGCACGGCCTTGGTTTTCAGCATGCCCAGATCGGTGCCACAGTGCGATTCGGTCAGGCACATGGTACCTGTCCACTCACCCGAAACCAGCTTGGCTAAGTACAGCGCTTTTTGTTCCGGCGTGCCATGTGCATGGAGGCATTCATAGGCGCCATGCGAGAGGCCCGGATACATGGTCCAGGCCTGATTGGCGGAATTGAGCATTTCATAAAATGAATTGTTCACCACCATAGGCAAGCCCTGACCGCCGTATTCCGGGTCGCAAGACAAGGAAGGCCAGCCGGCTTCCACATATTGGCGATAGGCTTCCTTGAAGCCTTTTGGCGCTGTCACCGTATGGGTCGCCGCATCATGGGTGCAGCCTTCGCGGTCACCTGAATGATTCAACGGAAACAGAATCTCGGACGCAAATTTGCCGCCCTCTTCCAGCACCTGATTGATCGTGTCGGCATCAAGTTCTGCATGCGCCGGCAATTGTTTGAGTTCGGTTTCAACTTGCAGCAATTCGTGCAGCACAAATTGCATGTCACGCAGGGGGGCGGTGTATTGGGGCATGAGGGTCTCCTTAAATTCAAGCGATCAGGCAGTGGTTTTTGTTGTGGATACGGATTATTTTTTTGCGATGATTTTGCTCTGATCTGCCACAGCCGTATTACGCAAGCTCGTAATCAGGCGCGAGAAACCGGCCTCGGCGCGGGCGACGCTGCCGGGGCGTTTAATAAAACGGGCGTCATGATGCAGCGCTAAAACCAGGCCATACATTTCAAACACCAGCTGCTGCGGGTCGGACTCGGCGCGCAAATGGCCGGCTTCGATGGCTTGGCTGGCGGCGCGCTGCAAGGCCAGTTGCCAGGTGCACACCATCTCGATCAGATGTTCCCGAATGACTCCGGGCCTGTCGTCGTATTCGACTGCACCGCTGATGTAAATGCAGCCGGAATCGATCTCTTTGCTGACACGGACAATCCAGCGCGCAAACAAACTTTCCAGCCGCGGCAAACCACGCGGCGCAGCAAGGCTGGGCATGAATACTTCCTGCTCGAACTGATGGTGATACAAGCGCAGCACTTCGATCTGCAAATCTTCGCGCGAGCCGAAATGCGCAAACACACCCGACTTGCTCATGCCCATGCGCTCGGCCAGCACACCGATCGTCAGTCCTTCCAGACCTTCGCGGCTGGCCAAATGCATCGCGGCGTCAAGAATGGCGGCACGGGTCTGCTCGCCTTTGCGCATTGGTTTGTGGATGCTTTCTGTCATGCGGAGTCTCTCTGGCTCAGCCGGTGTCGACTGGCGCTATAAAAAAATAGAACGAGCGTCCTATTATGCACCGAAACCCGTCAAAGCCGCCATTCAGGCAAATTCAATCGCGCGAGCGGTCGAGCTGGCGTCGGTCGCGTTTGGTCGGCCGCCCCTTTATGTCGGCACCGGGTTCACTGAAAAGTTTGCGTCGCTCGGTTTCCAACAGACGCTGCTGCAGACCGGCTGCGGTTTCCGCGTACAGCAATTGCGCAACGGCTGCCGGACCACGCTTATCCGACAGACCGGCAACTTGCACTTGCCAGACGGTGCTGCCGTTGTCGATATCAAGCACATCGGCGATTTTAAGATTGCGTGAGGGCTTGCAGCGCTCGCCGTTAAGGCGCACCTTGCCACCATCGATCGCATCGGTTGCCATTGAACGGGTTTTGAAAAAGCGGCTGGCCCACAGCCATTTGTCGATACGAACGGAGTCGGACATATAAGTGCGTCGTTATTATTTGATGGAGCGCCCGGCAGTGATTACCTGCAGCACGGATTTGTAAAGCAGATAAGCCAGGCTATTCAACACACGCCGGCCCACGGACAGGTGTGCTACCTGATCAGCGCTAATTACCACGCCCTGCGCAATGCCCAAAACAATATGCTTGCGCAAGGCAAGGGCGAAGTCGGCATCGCGCACCAGAATATTGGCTTCCTGATTGACGAACAGCGACAGGCCATCGAAGTTACTGGAGCCGACCGTAGCCCAGTTGTCGTCAATGACGGCAATTTTCGCGTGCAATTGCGTCTGCCGAAACTCCACAATGTGCACACCAGCTGCGGACAGCTTCGGATAATACGATTGTGCCACCGCGTCCTGCATGCGGAACTGTCCCACACCGATCAGCAGGCTCACTTTCACTCCGCGCCGCGCCGCCATTTCCAGCGCCTGACGTAATTTGTAATCTGGCGCGAAATAGGGCGTAACGAAATAAGCGGTATCGTGCGCACGGCCCAGTGCCTGCAACATCGCCCGCTGTATGGTGCGGCGATTACGCAGATTGTCACGCACCACCAGTGCTGCTGCGGCCACCACTTGTCCCAGACGTATGCGCGAGGCGCGCAATTGCTGCAGACTTTGCCAGTGTCGAAGCAAGGTCTTGGGTTGCTGGCGCGCCCATTGCGCAGTGACTTCGGCATGAATGGAAGCGACCAGCGGGCCGCTGATGCCAACGGCAAAATCCCAGCGTGGCGCCGGCAGTGGCTGCGCGTCATCGTCGTCCGACAACATGTCGTCATTGATATTCAAGCCGCCAAGAAAAGCCAGCCGGCCATCCACCACCACGATCTTGCGGTGGCTGCGCGCAAGGCCACGATGAAACCACGGATTAAACGCATGAAATTGCACATCGGCCGCAGCGAATTCGGCAGCCAGCGCGGCACAGCGGTCTGCACCCGTTCCCAGCCAGTCAGCCAGCACATGCACCCGTGTACCGCGTGCCGCAGCGCGCATTAACGCCGCCTTCACCAGGTCGGCGGTGCGATCCGACGCAAAGATGTAGGTCTCAAGATAAATTTCGTTTTCGGCAGCATCGATGGCATCAATTAAGGCCGGAAAGAATTCGGCGCCCCGAAATAATAATGTCAGGTGATTGCGTTTGCTGTAGCTGGCCGTTGGCATGCGCTGACTTGAGCTTGTTATGCAGCCAGCACCAGATCGGCCACCAGCGGCGCATGATCCGACAGCCGGGCCCAGCTCGCTCCGTGCAAGACTTTTGCATTTTCAACGCTAAAGCCGCGCACATAAATGCGGTCCAGTTGCAGCACCGGCATGGCCGCCGGAAAGGTGCGCGCTGGCGACATGCGCGGGCCGCGTCCGGCCAGACGGCGCAAATAGCCACCTAGACTGCGCGAAGACATGGCCTGATCAAAGACTTCCGCCACACCCAGCTGCAAACGCAAGGTCTCGCTCAAGGCATTGGTCCAGTCATTGAAGTCGCCGGCAATCAGCAGCGGCGCATTGGCTGGCGCGGTGGCCATCACGGCTTCAATCAAGGCCTCGGTCTGACGCTTGCGGCTGCCGGCAAACAAACCCAGATGCACCACATAGCAATGCACTTCACGCTCTCGCATCTGCAACACGCAATGCAAAATGCCGCGCGACTCGTACTGGTGGTCAGAGACATCATGATTATTGGCTGAAGCAATAGGATGAATCGACAACAGCGCATTGCCATGATGGCCATGATCATAAATGGCGTTGACGCCATAAGCACTGTGCTGGGAGTCACTGGCCAGAAATTCATGCTGCTCCTGCGCCGGCCAGCTGCTGGCATGGCGCAAAGCCAGCAAGTCATGACGACCCTGCACTTCTTGCAAAAACACCACATCAGCCGCCAGCGAAGCAATCCCTTGTTTCAAGGCATGTACCCTTGGACGACGGGCAATCGAACTGATTCCTTTATGAATATTGTAAGTAGCAATACGTAATTTCATCGGCATTTAATCGTCACTTCAGGTGGTGCGGCAATTGCAAAATAGCTTCAGCATTCGAAGGAGAAAAGCATAAATCAGCCGCAGCCTGCCAGGGCAGCCACTGATGTTGCAGATGCTCGCGCTCGGCCAGCACAATGGGAATTTCACGTGGCACCAAAAGCCCGAACACATGCTCGGTATTGTGCGTCACGCCGGGTGCATAACGGTGACGCCAGATCGGATAGATTTCATAAATATTGGAAAGTTGCCAGTCTCGAAGCTTATCTGCCGCAACGCTGGCCGAACCAATCTGTATGCCGGTTTCTTCCCATACTTCACGCGCAGCCGTGTCAGGCAAGGGTTCATCAGGCATGTCTTTAGAGCCGGTAACGGATTGCCAGAAGCCGGGCTTGTCCGCACGCTCGATCAACAGCACTTGCAAGTCTGCGCTATGAATGACGACTAATACTGATTCAGGAATTTTATGAGTAGGCATAGACGAAAAAAAAGGCGCTGAATTTCAGCGCCTTTGATTATGCCTTGTCTGACGATTTGCGGAGGAAAAACCCCGTTTAAGCTTTTACTACGGGTTCGGCATTGCGCAGCCGGATATGCAGTTCTTTCAACTGTTTTTCGTCGACTTCGCTTGGAGCCTGCGTTAGCAGACATTGCGCACGCTGGGTTTTGGGGAAGGCGATCACGTCGCGAATCGATTCGGCACCGGTCATCATGGTGACGATACGATCCAGACCAAAGGCCAGGCCGCCATGTGGTGGCGCGCCGTATTGCAACGCGTCGAGCAGGAAGCCGAATTTGGTCTGCGCTTCTTCGGCGCCAATATTGAGTGCGCGGAACACCTTGCTCTGCACCTCGGCACGGTGGATACGAACCGAGCCGCCGCCCAACTCCCAACCGTTCAACACCATGTCATAAGCCTGCGCAATGGCGCGACCCGGATCGGTTTCGATGAAGTCTTCGTGACCCTGCTTTGGCGCCGTGAACGGATGATGCAAGGCGTTCCAGCGATTGGCGTCTTCATCAAATTCGAACATTGGGAAATCCACCACCCACAGCGGACGCCAGATATCTTCGAACAAGCCATTTTTGCGGCCGAAATCGCTATGGCCGATTTTGACGCGCAACGCACCAATGGCGTCGTTGACCACCTTGGCTTTGTCGGCGCCAAAGAAAATCAGGTCGCCGTCTTCGGCACCGGTCTTTTCCAGAATCTGCGCCAGCGCTGCGTCATGAATATTTTTGACTATCGGCGACTGCAAGCCGTCACGACCTTTGGACTTGTCGTTGACCTTGATATAAGCCAGACCCTTGGCGCCATAAATGGCCACGAACTGGGTGTAGGCATCAATCTCGGAACGCGGCATGCCGCCGTTTTCTTTCGCGCCACCCGGCACGCGCAAACCAACCACGCGCCCGCCGTCCATCGCAGCAGCGGCCGAGAAGACTTTGAAGTCCACATCCTTCATCACTTCGGTCAGCTCGGTAAATTCGAGCTTGACGCGCATATCCGGCTTGTCGGAACCATACATGCCCATCGCTGTCGCAAAATCCATCACCGGGAACGGGTTAGGCAGGTCAACATCGAGCGCGTTCTTGAACACGATACGAATCATGCCTTCGAACAGATCACGGATTTCCTGTTCCGACATGAAGGAAGTTTCACAGTCGATCTGGGTAAATTCAGGCTGACGGTCGGCGCGCAAGTCTTCGTCGCGGAAGCATTTGGTGATCTGGTAATAACGATCGAAGTTGGCCACCATCAGCAATTGCTTGAACAATTGCGGCGACTGCGGCAGCGCAAAGAAATGACCGGCATTGACACGCGAAGGCACCAGATAATCGCGGGCGCCTTCCGGGGTGGACTTGGTCAGCATCGGGGTTTCGATGTCGATAAAGCCGTTGGCATCCAAAAATTTACGCACTTCCATCGACACCTTGTAGCGCAGGCGCAGGTTCTGCTGCATCTGCGGACGGCGCAGGTCCAGTACGCGATGGGTCAGGCGCGTGGTCTCGGACAGATTGTCGTCATCGAGCTGGAACGGTGGCGTCACCGAAGGATTCAGCACTTCGAGTTCGTGGCACAGCACTTCAATTTTGCCGGAGGTCAGATTGGCGTTGGTCGTGCCTTCAGGACGGGGCCGCACGATGCCGGTAATACGCAGGCAAAACTCGTTGCGCACCGACTCGGCGCTGGCAAAGACCGCCGCACGATCCGGATCGCACACCACTTGCACAAGACCTTCGCGGTCGCGCAAATCAATAAAGATCACGCCGCCATGATCGCGCCGGCGATGCACCCAGCCGCACAGGCTGACCGTCTGGCCAAGCAGGGATTCGTTTGTTAAACCACAGTAGTGTGTACGCATTGACATATCGGTTTCCAGTTTCAGTTTTCTATTTTTCAGCAGACAGTTCAGGGTGGGCGGGCTTGTGGCCAGGCGGCGGTGGCGCCACCACGCCCATCGATACAATATATTTCAGCGCCTCATCGACGCTCATGTTCAGCTCTATCGTTTCTTCGCGCAGCAGCATCAGGAAAAATCCTGAAGTCGGATTCGGCGTGGTCGGCACATAAACGCTGACGTAGTCACCCTGCAAATGATTTTTGACATCGCCGCCCGGCACGCCGGTCAGAAAGGCAATCGTCCATGAACCCTGGCGCGGGTATTGCACCAGCAGCGCTTTGCGAAAGGCATTGCCCGACGAAGAAAACAAGGTGTCGGAGACTTGCTTGACGCTGGAGTAAATGGAGTTGACGACCGGGATGCGGTTCAACAGCATTTCCCACCACATCAGCAAACGGGTGCCGAGAAAATTGCGGGTGAACAGGCCGGTGAAAAAAATAATCAGCAGCGTCAGGATGGTGCCCAGACCCGGCAGGCTAAAGCCAAACAGAGACTCGGGCCGCCATTCTTTTGGTATCAGCAACAAGGATTGATCAAGGGTGCCAACGATCAGGTTCAGCACCCATAGCGTGATGGCCAAGGGCACCAATACCAACAAACCGGTAATGAAATATTTGCGCATGGTCGTCAGCTTTAATTTTTCAGTCGGCCGAAGGCGTCGTGGTGGCCGCCGGAGCAGGCGTAGCCGCAGGTGCGGCAGCGCTGCTGTCAGCGCCAGCACTGGCTACAGGCGCCGTCGCAGGAGCGCTGGTGCCGCCACCTTTGAAGTCGGTCGCATACCAGCCGCTGCCTTTCAATTGAAAGCCCGCCGCCGTCAGCTGTTTTTTGAACGTGGGCTTGCCGCACGCGGTACATTCCGTCAGTGGGGCGTCCGACATTTTTTGCAGTACGTCTCGCGCGAAACCACAGGCTTCACATCGATAGGCATAAATAGGCATCACATCTCCGGCGAAATTCAGAAAACCCTGAATTATAGAGGGTTTTGCCGCGCATCTTGCCCTATCTCAGCGTGCGGGCAAGTCTTCGATTCGTCCGGATTTGTCCAGGCGTTGTGGCAACAGAGAACCCATTACCATCCCGACAAGTGCGAACAAGAGCCCGAGCAGCTGCGGCGGCCAGATCGAATCGCCGCCAAAACGCTCCATCAATAGCCAGGATGACAAGCCCATCAGCACGGACAACAAGGCGCCCTGATTTGTTGCGCGTGACCAGTACAGGCCCGCTATCAGCGGCACGAAGGCGCCAACCAATGGAACTTTATAGGCGTTGCCGACCATTTCATAAATCGGCATGCCTTGCGACACCAGCGCAAAACTGGTCACGGCAATGGTGAAGCAGACCACCACGATGCGCGTCGTCAGGAGCAGCTGGCGGTCATTCATCGTCATGAATTCGCGCAGAATATTTTCCGTTAAGGTGATGCTGGGCGCGAGCAAGGTACCGCTGGCGGTTGACATGATGGCCGACAGCAGTGCGCCGAAAAACAAAATCTGCGCCGCTATTGGGGTGTGATTCAGAATCAGGCTGGGCAAGATCATTTGCGCATCATCCTTGACCAGTGCTGCAAACATTGTAGGGTCAATCAGTTGCGCGGCATAGGCCAGAAACATGGGCACAAAGGCGAATACGAAATACAGCGAGCCGCCTGCCACCGCGCCGGTGACAGCCACGCCTTCACTGCGCGCCGACATCACACGCTGGAACACATCCTGCTGCGGCATGGAGCCAAACATCATCGTGACAGCGGCGCCGGCAAAAGCCAGCAACTCAGCGGCAGTAGGCGCCGGCCAGAAGGCAAACTTGCCGGCCTGGGCCGCGTGCTCTATCACCACCCCGGCACCACCGGCAATACCAGCCACCACATACGCGATATAAATCATGCCGGTGACGATGATGGTCATCTGGAAAAAGTCGGTCAGCGCGACCGACCACATGCCGCCAAACAGGGTATAGACCAGCACGATGGCAGCACCCATGATCATGCCGGCCGACATGGCAATGGCGCCTTGCGACAGGATGCTGAAGACCAGACCGAGAGCCGTGATCTGGGCCGCTACCCAGCCCAGATAAGAAATGACGATGCATAAGGAGACCATGATTTCCACCGTACGGCCATAACGCTGACGGTAGTAGTCGCCAATGGTGAGCAAATTCATGCGGTAGAGTTTGCGGGCCAAAAACAGGCCCACCAAGATCAGACACAAGGAAGCGCCGAACGGGTCTTCAATCACCCCGCGCAAACCCTGATCGACAAATTTGGCCGGTATGCCCAGCACGGTTTCGGAACCAAACCAGGTCGCAAAGACGGTGGCGATCACGATGGGTGCCGGCAGCGAGCGGCCGGCATTGGTGTAGTCCGAAGAATTTTTCACCCGCCTGGCTGCAATCAGTCCAATTGTGATTGAGACCAGCAGGTAGAAGAGAACAAAAACCACCAGCGTATTCATGCGCGCTCCGACCGACGAAAATAAATTGAATAAAAAATTGCGTCGATTATAGCGAGTAATAAGCGTCAGCCAGGTGCACGAACAGCTGCACAATCAGGACGCCGGCTAGCAGACCTCCACCGAAATAGACGGCAATTGCCAGCAAGCGGTTTGTGCGCTTTTGCTGCTGCAGCAATTGCTGCAGCAGCTCGCTTTGTTCGGCAGTATTGCGCGGCGCGGCGCTCGCTACCAGCGCCTGTTCAATCAGGCGCGGCAGCTGCGGCAGAATATGTGCGTAGTGCGGCGCTTCCAGCTTCAGGCGGTCGACAAAACCGCGCCAGCCTATTTGCTGCTTCATCCAGCGCTCAAGAAAAGGTTTGGCGGTCTGCCACAGGTCCAGATCAGGGTCGAGCTGGCGGCCCAGTCCTTCAATATTGAGCAGGGTTTTTTGCAGCAGCACCAGCTGCGGCTGGACTTCGATATTGAAGCGGCGCGAGGTCTGAAATAGTCGCAACAACACCTGACCAAATGAAATTTGCGACAAGGGCCTGTCGAAAATCGGTTCGCAGCAGGCGCGAACGGCCGCTTCGAGTTCATCCACCCGCGTCTCTTTCGGTGCCCAGCCCGATTCAATGTGCGCTTGTGCGACCCGCTTGTAGTCACGCTGAAAAAACGCCAGAAAATTTTGCGACAGATAATCTTTGTCGTAGTCCGTCAGCGTGCCGACGATGCCGAAGTCGAGTGCAATATAACGGCCAAACGTCGCTGGTGCGGTCGACACCATGATGTTCCCGGGGTGCATATCGGCGTGAAAAAAACCGTCGCGAAACACTTGGGTAAAAAAGATCTCGACGCCTTCACGCGAAAGTTTGCCCAGATCGACACCGGCTTCGAGCAAACGCGCAGTCTGTGAAATCGGAATGCCTTGCATGCGCTCCATCACGATCACCGATTGCGAGCAATAGTCCCAGAACATCTCCGGCACCAGCAATAAATCGGAATCCGCGAAATTACGCCGCAACTGGCTGGCGTTGGCGGCTTCACGCATGAGGTCGAGTTCATCATGCAGATACTTGTCGAACTCGGCCACCACTTCGCGCGGTTTCAAGCGCCGGCCATCCATCCACAAGCGCTCAACCCAACCGGCAGCAATATGCAGGAGAGCGACATCTTCACCGATGGCCTTGTGCACGCCCGGACGCAAAACTTTGACCGCGACTTCGGTGCCATTTTTCAGCGTCGCAAAATGGACTTGCGCAACGGAAGCCGAAGCCACAGGCTCGCGCACAAAGTCAGCAAACAACTGATCCGGATGCTGGCCGAGTGCGCGGGTAATTTCAGCAATGGCCAGCTCTGATGGAAACGGCGGCACCCGGTCTTGCAGATAAGCCAGTTCATCGGCCATATCGGCGGGCAGCAAATCGCGCCGGGTCGACAAGACCTGACCAAATTTGACAAAAATCGGGCCCAGCTCTTCTAAGGCACGACGCAATCTTTCGCCACGTGGCGCGCTCAGGTCACGCCAGAAAAACAGACCTGAAAAAAGTCGGTAACGCGGTGGCACGGCGGCCCCGGACAAGGCGATTTCATCTAAGCCGTAGCGCAAGGCCACGCGCAAAATTTTAATCATTCGCAAAAGCCGCAATAGCATCATGCGCTCCCGCTGGACTGTTCAAGCAGCGCGATGCGCTTGGTCAGGCGTTCCGTATCGTCGCGCAAGCGGGCCACTTCACTGGCAAAGTCGGCCGCTATGTGCCGGCGCAAGAGCAGCGGATTTTCTTCGAGCAGATATTCAGCGACGTTTTCACCCAGATTTTTTGCATTCGACTTTAGCTGCGACAAAGCAGAGCGACTGGCTTGCACCAGGCGGACGGCCGCCATATCGCCGACCAGCGGCGCCAGATCTTCTTCGGCTTCCCAGTGCAGCGCCATCGCCAGTTGTGAAATCGCTTTGGCGAAATCGGCATCGCCTTCAATCGTCACATAGGAAAAAGCCCGCGACATATCGGCCAGCATGCGCGGCAATTCTGCTGCTTTGATGCGGATGGTGACGTTGATGTTTTCATCAACCGCAGCTTCCAGCAAGCCGTCGGCTGCAACCCGCAGGTTCAGCGCAAACAAGCCGGTATCGATGCGCGCAGTTTTGCCGCTGTGCGCGGCCAGTGCAACACAGAGTTGCGGCTGGCGCTGCAGCAAATGGTTGATGGTGGCGACAAGGGGAACAGCGGCAATCAAAGCTTGACGCCTACATGAAGCGCTGCCACACCAGCGGTCAGATTGAAGTAGTTGACCCTGTCGAGACCGGCTTCCTGCATCATGGTTTTGAGCGTTTCCTGATCCGGATGCATGCGAATCGACTCGGCCAGATAGCGGTAGCTGTCAGCGTCATTGGCAATCTTCTTGCCCAGCCAGGGCAGCACCTTGAAGGAATAAATGTCATAAGGCTTTTGCAAGGGTGCGGCGACTTTGGAAAATTCCAGCACCAGCAGCTTGCCGCCGGGTTTCAGCACGCGGCGCATCTCGGCCAGAGCCACATCCTTGTGCGTCATGTTGCGCAGACCAAAGGCAACCGAGACCCGGTCAAAGTAATTATCCGGAAAAGGTAGTTTTTCAGCGTCGCACAGCATGGTGGGCAGCAGCATGCCTTCGTTGATCAGCCGGTCGCGGCCCACGCGCAGCATCGATTCATTAATATCGGTCAGCCAGACTTCACCGGAAGGACCGGCCTTTTTGGCAAACGCCCGCGCCAGATCGCCGGTGCCGCCAGCGATATCGAGCACCTTGAAGCCGGGTCGAATGCCCGCCTGCGCAATGGTAAATGCCTTCCAGATGCGGTGCAGGCCAGCTGACATCAGGTCATTCATCACGTCGTATTTGGAGGCAACCGAGTGGAAGACTTCGGCGACTTTATGCACTTTCTGCTCTTCGGGAACGTTCTGGTAACCAAAATGGGTTTGCGTCATAAGTAAGTCCGTCTGTGTAAGCGCTGAATTATACAAGTGCCACCGCCAGTCACAGGCGCTCAATTTCCACCATGGACTTTTCAAACTGGCATGAACTTAAGCCATAGCAAACCCACCCATTTTCTGGACATCAGGCAGCACTAGCCGATAAGACTAAAGGAAAATCATGGGAAACGAACTCAAAGTCAGTGCCAACACCTCGATTAAGGACTTGTCCGAATTTTTTAATACCGTTGAAGACTCCGATAGAATCCGCGCCCGCAAAGAGGGCGAAGTGGTGGTGCTGTATGTGCGCAACCGGAGTTTGCTGACAGTGCTGATGGAAGTTTTCAGCGAAGAGCAGAAAAAACGTGTGCTTGAATCCAGAGTGCTGGCCTCAAGAACGATACAGCAAGTGCTGCAAAGCCGGGACGGCGGCGACAAACTCGATGCTGCCACCCGCTCTATTCACCAGCCTTTACATGACCGCAGCCACGACATCCGGCCTGCCGAATTCAAACAGGCCTTGCAAGAACTCGATACAACGCAAGGCAGCATTGGCAGTTTGCGCGACACGGTGCAATCGGCGTGGTACGCCAGCATTGCTCATCTAAAAAATCAACAAGCTCTGCCTGAGTGGAAGGGAATTCAAACTATGCAAAGCATAGGCATGATGAATGACGCCGACAAAGCCCTGCTGAAAACAATCATCCTGCCTGGACCAACTGCTGATGCCCCCGAGCTGTTCGTGCTGGACGCCGATCCGACAAGGCAGGCTCCAACAATCACCCCGTCCGTCGGCAAAAGCTTGATGGATGAAGTGGACAAGGAAATTGCAGCACTGCTGTTTTTTTTGCGCAAACAAGGCGCAGTGAAAACCAGCCTGATTGATTACCCAAGGATCAAGTTACTTGCCCAGCACTGGAAGGCCGCAATGGAGGCCGGAAAAGTGCCGGCAAAATTACCAGCGACACTGCAAAATCTGGCTGTGTTTTTTTCGAAAATAAACCCAGTTGACATCACCCTTGTTCGCGGCAATCTCACCGGGCATGAAGCCGATGTGTTTGTAATGACGGCAGCCATGAGCCAGGCTGATAAAGAGGCGTTTGCCAAGCGCCCGGAAAAGAGTTTTGTGACCGCCGTTGAACAACGACAGCAGGCGTCCTTTGACAAGCAAGTAACGGCATTTGCTTTAAACCAGCCACTGCCAGACTCCAGCGCAAAAACCGTTATCGCCGTCCACTGCCCGATCAAAAAGGGCGATGCGGTGCCCATGCAAGAACTGAACGCTCTTTACAAAGAAATATTTTGGCACCTTGAACAAGACTTCAAAAATAAGCAAGCCAGGGCAGCAGCGTCGACGACATTGACGGTGCTGATATCACCGCTTGCGATTGACGACATCCACCGCTTTCCCAAAGCAAAAGGGCTGGCGATCATGGCCAGACAGGTGATTGAAATGCGCTCTAGCTGTCCGGGTCTGAGATTCAAAATTTTAGTGCCGACGGGTCTCAGCGAAGCTGAAATCCATGATGCTTTGTTCGCCGAACAAAACAAACAACGAAGCAAGCGCACTTAGTGCGCGCAACCACCACCGCCGGCAGCAATCATAGGCGCATCGCGGCCACTTTCACGGGTAAAGCCGGCGGCTTCCAGCTGTCGCAAGTAGTCTTCCCATAAGGCTTCCTGATTGGCGCCTAACCAGTACAAATGCTCCCAGGTGTAAATACCGGTGTCATGGCCGTCCGAGAAAACCGGGCGCACCGCGTAATTGCCCACCTGCTCCAACCCGGCCAGATTCACTTCCCGCTTGCCGGTCTGCAGGGTTTCCTGCCCCGGGCCGTGGCCGCGCACTTCGGCCGAGGGTGAATACACACGCAAGAGTTCGAGCGGCAAGGTGAAGGCGCTGCCATCATCGAAAGCGATATCGAGCGTGCGCGAAGCTTTATGAATTTCGATGGCGGTGGGGTGGCGGTTTGGGGTAGTCACAGTTTATCCATTGGGTATCAAGCGAAATTCCGCTTACACATACTGGCGCAAGCGCTCAGTCATCGCCGAACGCAAAGCCAGCAGCAAAGCCCGTCGCGCTGTCAGCACAGCGGCAGAAGTTTCACGCTGTACGGCCGCCCAGACTGGGGCGGGAAAATGCGCATCGTCGGCATAGCGGGGAATGACATGCCAGTGCAGATGCGGCACCATATTGCCCAGACTGGCGAGATTGATTTTTTGCGGCTGCATGACTGCGCGCAGCACGCTCTCAACCTGCCACAACACGTCCATTAACAACATGCGGTCCAGCTCGGGCAGATCCGTCACTTCGGCCACATGCTCTTGCCAGATCACGCGGCAAAAGCCGGGGTAGCTGGCGTCGTCCACCAGCACCACGCGAAACTGCGCGCCCTGATGCAACACGTCGCCACCAGCCGAGGTGCACAGCTCACAAGCGACCGGCATTACACCAGCACCCGCTCTATGCCGCCATTGTTGGCGCGTGCTACGTACTCAGGCATCCAGTTTTCACCCAGCAGATGACGGGCAAGCTCGACCACGATGTAATCAGCGTCGGTGCCGGAATCATCATCGTAGCGTTTCAAGCCCTGCAGACAGGATGGGCAGGAAGTGAGGATTTTGACGTCGCCGGTAAAACCGTCGGCGCGCAACTTGTCCGCCCCCTTGACCATTTCTTCTTCCTTGCGAAAGCGGATCTGGGTCGAGACATCGGGACGGGAAATCGCCAGCGTGCCGGACTCGCCACAGCAGCGGTCATTTTTTTCTATCTTCTGCGCGTCGATGGTAGTGATCAGGCTGTTCACTGTTTTCAGCGGGTCCTGCAATTTCATCGGGCTATGGCAAGGGTCATGATACATGTAGCGGGTGCCTGCCACGCCTTCGAGTCGTATGCCCTTGTCCAGCAAATATTCGTGGATGTCGATGATGCGGCAGCCGGGGAATATTTTGTCGAACTCATAGCCCTGCAACTGGTCATAGCAGGTGCCGCAAGAGACCACCACGGTTTTGATGTCGAGATAATTGAGCGTGTTGGCCATGCGGTGAAACAGCACGCGGTTATCGGTGATGATTTTTTCAGCCTTCTCGAAGTCCCCCGAGCCGCGCTGCGGATAACCGCAGCACAGATAACCTGGCGGCAGCACCGTTTGCACACCGACTTGCCACAACATTGCCTGCGTCGCCAGACCGACTTGCGAGAACAATCGCTCCGATCCGCAACCGGGGAAGTAAAACACCGCTTCGGTATCGGCACTGGTTTTTTGCGGGTCGCGGATGATAGGTATGAACTTGTCATCTTCAATGTCGAGCAAGGCACGTGCCGCTTTTTTAGGCAGGTTGCCCGGCATTTTCTTGTTGATGAAGTGGATCACCTGCTCGCGCACCGGCGGCTTGCCATGCGTGGATGGCGGTGCCTTGGTTTGTTTTCTGGCGAATTTCTTCAGCAGGTCATGGCCCAGACGCTGCGCCTTGTAACCCCAGCCCATCATCACCTGACGGGTGGCGTTAATGGTCGCCGGGTCGGTCGCATTGAGAAAGAACATCGATGCGGCAGTGCCGGGGTTGAAGGATTTTTTATTCATCTTGCGCAGCAGATTGCGCATGTTCATCGACACGTCGCCAAAGTCGATATCGACCGGGCACGGCGTTAAACATTTATGGCAGACCGTGCAATGGTCGGCCACGTCTTCGAACTCTTCCCAATGCTTGATCGAGATGCCGCGACGGGTTTGCTCTTCATACAGGAAGGCTTCAACCAGCAAGGAAGTGGCCAGAATTTTATTGCGTGGCGAATACAGCAGATTGGCCCGCGGCACATGGGTCGCACAGACCGGTTTGCATTTGCCGCAGCGCAGGCAATCCTTGACGCTATTGGCAATCGCGCCAATATCGCTTTGCTGCATGATCAGCGACTCATGTCCCATCAGCCCAAATGAAGGCGTGTAGGCATTGCGCAAATCTGCCGGCAATTCAGGCGCATTGAGCAGCTTGCCTTTGTTGAAGCGGCCTTCCGGATCGACCCGTTTTTTATAGTCGCGGAAGTCGCCCATTTCGGCGTCGGTTAAATATTCGAGCTTGGTAATGCCGATGCCATGTTCGCCCGAGATCACGCCATCGAGCGAGCGCGCCAGCGCCATGATGCGTGCGACTGCGATGTGGGCAGTCTGCAGCATCGCGTAGTCGTCTGAGTTGACCGGGATGTTGGTATGCACATTGCCGTCACCGGCATGCATATGCAAAGCCACAAACACCCGGCCGCGCAATACACGCTTGTGAATGGCCGTGCACTCTTCCAGAATTTGCTTGAACGCCGCGCCGCTGAAGATCCCGCGCAGCAGCGCGCGTATTTCGCTTTTCCAGGAAACGCGAATACTGCGGTCTTGCAGCAAATCAAACACGGTCGCATCCGGCTGCGTAGCCAGACGGGCTTCAGCGACGGTTCCGAGTTCTGCCTTGGCTTCTGACAGCGGCATGTCGAAATGATCCAGCAGCCATGACCAGCGCTGGGTCACCGTGTCGAGCAAGGCCTGCGCATCGCTGACGCGATTTTCCAGCAGCTCGGCAGCGGGAATGTCGCTGGCTTCGACATCGTCATTTTTGCCCAGCGGCAGATTGCCTTTGGCGAAGAAGCTGCTGAGTTCAGCCAGCAGCTGCAATTTGTTTTTGATCGACAGTTCAATGTTGATGCGCTCTATGCCGTCGGTGTACTCGCCCATGCGGTTGAGCGGAATGACCACGTCTTCATTGATCTTGAAGGCATTGGTGTGCTTGGCAATGGCGGCGGTGCGGGCGCGATCGAGCCAGAATTTCTTGCGCGCTTCCGGACTGACAGCAACGAAGCCTTCGCCAACGCGGGTATTGGCAATACGTACCACTTCGGACGCGGCACGGGCGACGGCTTCGTCGTCGTCACCGACGATGTCGCCAAACAGGGCCATTTTCGGTAAAACGCCGCGCTTGGATTTGGTCGCATAGCCGACCGCGCGCAGATAACGTTCATCCAGATGTTCAAGGCCGGCCAGAATCGCGCCGCCCTTTTTGGTTTCGGCGTCCAGATAATCTTTGATCTCGACGATGGACGGAATCGCGTCACGGGCCTGACCGAAAAATTCCAGGCACACGGTACGGGTGTGCTTGGGCATTTTGTGCAAAATCCAGCGGGCCGAAGTAATCAGGCCGTCGCAACCTTCTTTCTGAATGCCGGGCAAACCGGACAAAAATTTGTCCGTCACATCTTTGCCCAAGCCTTCCTTGCGGAAGCTGCGGCCGGCGATTTCCAGCACTTCGGTTTTGAACGGCGTATTGGTTTTGCCCTTCTCGGCCGGATGGGTCCATTCAAGCTGGAAACGGGCTACAGGCGTGTCGTGAATTTTGCCCAGGTTGTGATCGAGCCGGGTGACATTGAGCCAGTCGCCATTCGGGTCGACCATGCGCCAGCTGGCCAGATTGTCGAGCGCAGTGCCCCACAACACGGCTTTTTTTCCACCAGCGTTCATCGCGATATTGCCACCTATGCAGGAAGCTTCGGCCGAAGTCGGGTCCACCGCAAAAACAAAACCGGCTTTCTCGGCCGCGTCTGATACGCGCTTGGTGACCACGCCAGCGCCGGAATAAATGGTCGCGTATTCCACTGACAAGCCCGGCAACACCGTCATTTCAACCGCGCCCAGCGCTTCGAGCTTTTCGGTGTTGATAACTGCCGACAGCGGTGTTAACGGAATCGCGCCGCCGGTATAACCGGTGCCGCCTCCGCGTGGAATGATGGTCAGACCGAGTTCGATACAGCCTTTGACCAGCCCCGCCATTTCTTCTTCGGTGTCGGGCGTCAGCACCACGAACGGGTATTCGACGCGCCAGTCGGTGGCGTCAGTCACATGCGAGACGCGGGAGAGACCGTCAAATTTGATATTGTCGCGCTCGGTATAGCGGCCCAATACTTTATTGGTGCGCCGGCGCAGATCGTAGGCCTGACGGAATTCGGTCGCAAAATCTTCAATCGCCTTGCGCGCCGCAGTCAGCAGGGATTCCACCTTATGACTGCGCGCAGTGGCCTGCTCGTCCCCACTGTCTTGCAGGTCGGTTGCGTGACGACGCTTATCAACTTCACCCAGACGGTGGTAGAGGGCATCAATTAATGCCTGCCGACGCTTGGGGTTGTCGAGCATGTCGTCTTGCAAATACGGATTACGACGCACCACCCAGATATCGCCCAGCACTTCATACAGCATGCGGGCAGAGCGCCCGGTCTGACGCGCGCCGCGCAGCTCGGCCAACAGATTCCACGCTGGCTCACCCAGGAGGCGAATGACGATTTCACGGTCCGAAAACGACGTGTAGTTGTACGGAATTTCACGCAGCCGGGTAGGCAGGCTGCCGTCTGGTGCGTCATTGCGCAAAACATGGAAGGGCACGGGGGCGTTCATCTGGGAGAGTTTGCCTTGTAACTAAAGAGGCATTTTAGCGTATTGCGTCGCAACAGGCTGACCAGCCAATTCCGACATTCTGCTTGTAAATAAAACGCTCAAAACCAGGTAATGAAGCGATGCCAGAAACCATCCGGCACCGTCTGCAGCAGCAAGGTAATAGTCAGGTAACGCAGCAGTTTGCCCACTGCCATATAAGCTAGGCTGGGCCAGAACGGTATTTTCAGCCAGCCCGCAATCGAACAAAGCGGGTCACCAATCACGGGCAACCAGGCCAGCAGCAAGGCCTTGGGACCAAAGCGCTGCAACCAGCGCAAACCATGGCTCTCGCGTTCGCGCGTAAAAATTTTCTTGGCGCCGATCCCCATTCCGTAACTGATCGCGCCGCCAATGGTGTTGCCGGCGGTGGCAACCAGGATGACGGGCCAGAACAAGTCGGGGTTGATGGCAATGAGGGCAAAAACAGCGGGCTCGGAGCCCATAGGCAGCAAGGTGGCCGATACCAGACTGATGACAAAGATCGCAGGCAGACCGACTGTGGGCAGCGCTAACTGACTAAGCAAGAGGGAAATGGAATCAATCATGGACGGGTGGCGGTTGTCGACAAATTCACCGGACCTCGATTTTTATCAGGGCGACGCCGGCCAAACAGCGTCCATTATAATGAGCCTCTATGAGCACTGACTATCTGAAAAAAATCCTTACCTCGCGCGTCTATGACGTCGCCATCGAAACACCGCTGGAACTGGCACCAAGCTTGTCGGGCCGGCTGCGCAACCAGATTTATTTCAAACGCGAAGATATGCAAAGCGTGTTCAGCTTCAAGCTGCGCGGCGCGTATAACAAGATGGCGCATCTTTCAGCGGCCCAGTTAAAACACGGCGTTATCTGTGCATCGGCCGGCAATCATGCGCAAGGCGTGGCGCTGTCGGCCAAAAAACTCGGCTGTCGCGCCGTGATCGTGATGCCGACCACCACACCGGCAGTAAAAATCGATGCAGTGCGCGCCCGTGGCGGCGAAGTGGTGTTGTTTGGCGACTCTTATTCCGACGCCTATGCGCATGCCCTCACACTAGAGAAAAAGCTCAAATTATCATTCGTGCATCCCTTTGACGACCCTGACGTGATTGCCGGTCAGGGCACGATTGCGATGGAAATTTTACGCCAGCACTCAGGGCCGATTGATGCCGTCTTCGTCGCCATTGGCGGTGGCGGTTTGATTGCCGGTGTTGCCACGTTCATTAAGGCGGTGCGCCCGGAAATTAAAGTCATTGGTGTACAAACCACCGATTCGGACGCGATGGCACGCTCGTTGAAAGCCGGGCGGCGCGTGAGCCTCACCGACGTTGGCTTGTTCTCCGACGGCACCGCAGTCAAGCAGGTCGGCGAAGAGACTTTCCGTCTGGCGCGACTGTATGTAGACGAGATTATTCTGGTCGACACCGATGCCGTCTGTGCAGCGATCAAAGATGTGTTTACTGACACCCGCAGCATTCTGGAGCCGGCCGGCGCCCTAGCTGTGGCCGGTGCCAAGGCCTATGTCGAGCGCGCAGCCAATAGTAAAAAACCGGTGCGGGACCAGACTCTGGTGGCCATTGCCTGCGGCGCAAACATGAATTTCGACCGCCTGCGTTTTGTCGCTGAGCGTGCCGAAGTCGGCGAAGCCCATGAAGCAGTCTTTGCGGTAACGATTCCCGAAGAACGCGGCAGCTTCAAACGTTTTTGCAGCCTGATCGGGCCGCGCGCCGTGACGGAATTTAATTACCGTATCAGCGACCAGAAAGAAGCCCATGTGTTCGTCGGCCTGCAAGTGGCAAACCGCGATGAACCGGGCAAAATCAGCAAACAGTTTTTAAAGCAGGGCTTCAAAAATATCGACCTTACGCAAGACGAGCTGGCCAAGCTGCACATCCGCCATCTGGTCGGCGGCAAGAGCGTGCTGGCGCAGAACGAGCTGCTGTATCGCTTTGAATTCCCCGAGCGACCCGGTGCACTGGCGCGTTTTCTCGATAGTCTGGCGCCAAACTGGAACATCAGCCTGTTTCACTATCGCAGTCAGGGTGGCGATGTCGGGCGCGTGCTGGTCGGCTTGCAAGTGCCGAAAAAAGAAATGAAAAGTTTCCGCGATTTTCTGGCCAGCCTGGGCTATCGTCACTGGGACGAAAGCGACAATCCTGCGTATAAATTATTTCTTTGAGTTTGCTTTGTTTTTAGTTTATTGATTAATGCATCTCTTGAACGCAGCCTCATGAATCACGAACAGTCACCTACCGGCTCACCAATCGACTCGCCATTAGGCAAGCCCGCTGCCTATGCCGAACAGTATGACCCGACGCTGCTGTTTCCCATGCCGCGGGCAAATAAGCGCGAAGAGTTAGGTTTGAGCGGCAGCTTGCCCTTTTTTGGCATGGATATCTGGAATGCCTATGAGCTGTCCTGGCTCAATATGCGCGGCAAGCCGCAGGTGGCAATTGCTACTGTGCAGGTGCCGGCCGATTCTTCGCATATTGTCGAATCCAAATCCTTAAAGCTGTATCTGAATTCTTTCAATCAAACTCGTCTGGCCGGGCCGGAGGCCTTGCTGGCATTGTTGCGTGCAGATTTGTCAGCGGGTTTCGGTGCGCCTGTGCACATACAGCTGACCCTGAGTGAGGATTTCGGCAAACTGAAAATGGCTGAGCTGGACGGTTTGTTACTGGACCGACTCGATATTGACATTGATCGTTATGAACCAGATCCTTCGCTCTTGCGCGTCACGCAAGATGCCGCAGCCGTTGATGAAAAACTGGTGTCGCATTTACTGAAATCAAACTGTCTTGTTACCGGCCAACCGGATTGGGGCAGTGTGCAAATTCGCTATGTCGGGCCGCAAATCGATCAGGAAGGTTTGCTCAAATACCTGATCGGATTTCGCTCGCACCATGAATTCCATGAACAATGCGTCGAGCGTATTTTTATGGATATCTGGCGACAATGCCAGCCGCAAAAACTCATGGTGCTGGCACGCTATACGCGGCGTGGCGGGATTGATATCAATCCATGGCGCAGCAATTTCTCGATGGGACAGATGCCATCGAACGCCAGAAATGCCAGACAGTAAAGACCAAGGCCCTGAGCTGAATGTGCGGCTCGTACGACACGCCCGCCACGGGTCTGTTCCCGGCTGTGGCGGCATTGATGGCGTTGGTGCAAAATGCGCCTATAATTCGACGCGAAAGCCACTATTGTGCAATGCGCCATGACCCACTTTAGCCAAATCCTGCCCTTACAAAACGTCGCGCTTGACCTGGAATGCTCCAGCAAGAAGCGGGCGTTCGAGCAAGCGGGCCTTATATTCGAGAATAATTGCGGCATCGCCCGCTCTACCGTGTCAGACAACCTGTTCGCCCGCGAACGGCTTGGCTCCACCGGGCTGGGGCATGGCGTGGCTGTTCCCCATGGACGGATTCGCGGCCTCAAGGCGCCGATGGCGGCCTTTGTCCGTCTGCATGAGGCGATTCCTTTTGAGTCGCCCGATGGCGAACCGGTCAAACTGCTGATCTTTCTGTTGATTCCAGACAGCGTGACGCAACAGCATCTGGAAATTTTGTCCGAAATCGCCGAAATGTTTTCAGATAAAAGCTTTCGCAGCGCGCTGACAGAAGACGATAGCGCAGAGTCGCTGCACAAACGGCTGGTTAGCTGGCATCCGACACAACGCGATGTGGCATAAACACGATGCCACTGAACTCGCCCCTGTCAATCCAGCAACTGTATGACGATAATATCGCCACCTTGCAACTAGGCTGGACGGCGGGACTCGATGGCGGCGAACGACTGATCGTTGGCGATGCGGCGTCAGCCGCTGATCAGGTAGGTCACTTAAATCTGATTCACCCGGGACGGATTCAGGTTTTCGGTACGCAGGAAATTGACTACCTCAAACGGATTTCCGAAAACAGCCGCATCAATCAAACCCGCGATCTGGTTGCAGGCGAGCCGCCGGCTTTCATTGTGGCGCAGTCTTTAGAGCCGCCGCCTTACATTACCCAACTCTGCAACGAACAACATATCCCTTTGTTGTCTACGCCTCTGCCGGCGGCGCAAGTGATTGATTATTTGCGCGTCTATCTGTCCAAGAAACTGGCGCTGCGCATCACCATGCATGGCGTATTCATGGATGTGCTCGGGGTCGGCGTACTAATTACAGGCGAGTCGGGTCTGGGCAAGAGCGAATTGGGGCTGGAACTGATTTCACGCAACCATGGTCTGGTGGCTGACGATGCAGTCGAATTCTCGCGCATTGCCCCGCACATGATCGAAGGCCGCTGCCCGACCTTGCTGCAAAATTTGCTTGAGGTGCGCGGCCTGGGCCTGCTGGACATTAAAACCATTTTCGGCGAAACCGCCGTGCGGCGCAAAATGCGCCTGAAACTGATCGTGCATCTGGTTCGCCGCAAGACCCTGGAAGAAAATTACGAACGCCTGCCTTTGCATCAGCACACACAAGATGTGCTCGGCCTGCCTATCCGCAAAGTAGTGATCCCTGTCGAGGCCGGCCGCAATCTGGCGGTGCTGCTCGAAGCCGCAGTGCGCAATACCATTTTGCGCATGCGCGGCATCGACACGCTGGCCGATTTCATGGAACGTCAACAACAAGCAATGGGGAATGAATAAGGCAAAACTGCGGCGCGTAAACTGACGCCACCGTTTTGCCTTATGATCAAGGCCATGCGCATCATCATCCTTACTGGCATTTCCGGCTCCGGCAAATCGGTCGGTCTCAATGCGCTCGAAGACGCGGGTTATTTTTGCGTCGACAATTTGCCGCCCTCCCTGTTGCGTGCACTGGTTGCCACCCGCCTCAATGAAGGCGCGGAAAATCTGGCCGTGGCCGTCGATGCGCGCAGTGCTTCTTCGCTGGCCACCCTGCCGGACGATATCAACTGGTTGCGCGAGCAGGGCCACAACATCAAAGTGGTGTTTCTGACTGCAAAAACAGAATCGCTGATTAATCGTTTTTCCGAGACGCGACGCAGCCATCCGCTGTCGCACCGGATCAATGCCGATGCGCCGCAAAGCAGCCGCCCGACTTTAACGGAGTGCATACGGCAAGAGCGCGACATGCTCTCTGCAATTGAAGGTCTGGGTCATTTGATTGACACCTCGGGCTTGTCAGCCAACCAGTTGCGGGCATGGATCAAGGAGCTGGTGGAAAGTGAAAGCGCGCCACTGACTTTGCTGTTTGAGTCTTTCGCGTTCAAATATGGGGTGCCGCTGGACGCTGATCTGGTCTTTGATGTACGGGTGGTACCCAATCCGTTTTATGACAAAAGTCTGCGCCCGCTAACCGGCAGAGATCAGCCCGTGATTGAATTTCTTAATGCGCAAAGCGATGCCATCGCACTGCTCGATGACATTGGCGCCTTTGTTGAAAAATGGCTGCCGGCTTTCAAGAAAGACAATCGCAGTTACCTGACCGTTGCCATCGGTTGCACCGGCGGCCAGCATCGCTCGGTGTTCATGGTTGAAAAACTGGCTGCGCATTTTCAACAAAAAGCCAGAATCCTGGTGCGTCACCGCGAACTGGACTGAACCATGCCCGTCACCACCGATCAATGGCTGCCGCTATTCCCTCTCAATACCCTGCTTTTTCCTGACGGCGTATTGCCCCTGCGCGTATTCGAAACCCGCTATGTGGACATGGTGCGTGAGCGCATGAAGGCCGACTTGCCGTTCGGCGTGGTGGCCATCCTGTCGGGTGCAGAAGTGGGGGCCGCCGCTCTGCCGCATGAGGTGGGCACGCTTGCTGCGATCACGGAATGGGACATGCCGGAGTTTGGCGTATTGCTGATTCAGACGCGCGGTGGCGCGCGCTTCAAAATACTCGAAACCCGTACCTTGCCCAACAAACTGATCGAGGCAAGGGTTGCGCTGATGGCGGCCGACCCGGTCGTCGATGGCGGCGAAACCTTAAACGTGTGCAGCAAGGTGTTACAGGTTGTGATTGATGATTTGCAGCGGCGCGCCGACGAGCGGGACAATGAGCAAGTGATCAAAGCTTTTGCCGAGCCCTTCCAGTTTGGCGACGTGACCTGGGTCGCCAATCGCTGGTGCGAAATGCTGCCGATTGCTCTCGAAGAAAAACAGCAGTTGCTGGAAATGACGGACCCGAACCTGCGCCTGCAAACCGTGCAGCGCTATCTGAAAGAAAACCGCATCATCTGATCAGATCGCAGTCAGCGCCAACAGCAGCTTTTTCACCGGCGCAGGCAGAGCGGCATTGGCTATGCCGCGCAAAGGCACCCACTGATAATTATTTTGTCCAACAAAATTAAATCGCTGTAATAACTCCACCTGCACTGGCTTGACTTGCAATTTGTAATGGGTGAAGCCGTGAGAAAAATCCGGCAACACGGCAAAGCGCGCAATTTCTCCAAATTCAACCAGCGCCATTTCCAGCGCATGCAAAGACACCGTTTCGGATAGCAGCGCCGAGGGCATGCGACTGAGTTCGGGCAAAGAAGACAAACCACCCCAAATGCCATGCCCGGGCCGCTGCTCAAGCAGCACTTCGCCCTGATGCACAACCACCAGCATCACGGTTGATTTTTCCGGTACGGTTTTTTTCGGTTTGCGAGTCGGCAGCTCGGCCGTACGTCCGCTTGCCAGGGCAACGCAGCGCGCTTGCAGCGGGCAGCTTACACACTGCGGTTTGCTGCGCGTGCAAAGGGTGGCGCCCAGATCCATCAGTCCCTGAGTATAGGATTCAATATCCTGCTGAGGCATCAAAGACTCGGCCCGCTGCCACAAGGCGTTCTCGACCCGTTTTTCACCGGGAAAACCGTCAATGCCAAATACGCGGCAAAACACGCGTTTGACATTGCCATCCAGGATCGCTGCACGCATACCATAAGAAAATGCCGCAATGGCTGCGGCAGTCGACCTGCCTATGCCGGGCAAAGCCGCCAGCTGCTCGCCATCCGCAGGAAAAACACCACCATGCTCTGCGACGACTTGTTGCGCGCAGCGATGCAGATTGCGCGCCCTTGAGTAATAACCCAGCCCGCTCCACAGCGCCATGACTTCGTCGAGCGGCGCTGCTGCCAGTGCCTGCACATCGGCAAAGTTTTCAAGGAAGCGCTGGTAATAGGGAATAACGGCGGCAACCTGAGTTTGTTGCAGCATGATTTCGGACAGCCATATCCGATATGGGTCTTGCGTGTTTTGCCACGGCAGCTGATGACGGCCGTGCTGCTTTTGCCAGGCAATCAGGTCGGCAGAAAAACCCGGGTCGGCGGGAGCAAGTTCCTGTGCAAGCAGTTTTTTCATAAGGTCCTAATGCTGACAGCGAACGCAATAAAAAGTCGAACGCTGGCTTTGGGTGATGCGTCGCACGGCATTACCGCATTGGCGGCAGGGCTGAGCTTCGCGATCATAAACAAAATAGTGCTGCTGAAAATAGCCTGACTGACCATCGGCACCAATGAAGTCGCGCAGGCTGCTGCCACCTTGTTCAATGGCGGCCGCCAGTACGCGCTGAATGGCTGCTGCCAGTTTGTCATAACGGGGGCGTGCAATGCGCTGTGCCGGCGTATTGGGGTTGATCCCTGCTTCAAACAGGCTCTCTGATGCGTAGATATTGCCGACCCCGACCACGATGTCGCCAGCCAGCAGCACTTGTTTGATGGCGGTGCTGCGGGTTCTGCTCTGCCGGTACAACAAGCCACCCAGGTCAGCGAGGCCTAGCGGCTCTGCGCCCAATTTGCGCAGCAACAGATGAGCTTCAATATCGCCTTCCTCTGCGCCATGCCAGAGCACGGCGCCGAAGCGACGCGGATCGGTGAGCCGCATGCAAGTCGCCCCGACTACCAGATCAAAGTGATCATGTTTTTCCGCAGGATGGCTTGAGGGCAAAATACGCAAATGGCCGGACATACCCAAATGAATGATCAGGGTGCCATGTGCGAAATGCAGCAGCAGGTATTTTCCGCGACGACCGGTTGAGATCACCGCCTGCCCTGTTAACAACTGCGCCAGAGTAGCGGGAAACGGCCAGCGCAGACCGCTCCTGCGCATGACCACGCCTGTTACCACGCGCCCCTCAACATGGGGGGCGATACCGCGACGGGTGACTTCAACTTCCGGGAGTTCAGGCATGAATGGGCTTGGCTATCGAAGCTTGCGGGCGCTGGCGCCGGCATAATTCGCTTTCAGCGTAAAATCAGAAACTTGGTAATTGTCGAGACCACCCCGCGGATTTGCCCGTACAGGATAGCCACTTGAAAAATATTTCCTCCATTCTAACCGTGTCGGCACTGTTGTCTGCTTCCATCATCCTCAACGCCGCACAAGCCGCCGAACCCAATCCGAACCAGAGCAGCCCGCATCCGTCGATTGCGATTAATCCGGGCAATGATGTACTGCCCGAATTACCCCTGTCGGATGAATTGCTATTTAAATATTTATCTGCCGAAGTCGCTGCGCAACGCGGCAATTTTCTGGCCGCCCATGCCACGATGATGTCGATTGCACGCAGCTCGCGCGACCCGCGCTTGGCCCGCCGCGCAGCTGAAATCGCTATCAGCGGCAAGCTCGTCGCCGAAGCGCTGAAGGCAGCCCGCCTGTGGCAGGAAATCGCACCGCAATCCGAGGAAGCCGCACAAGTCACCTTAAGCCTTGAGCTGGCCAGCAACCAGACCGACAACGCAAAAAAATCACTGGCCAAACGACTTGCTGCCAGCAATGAGAAGACCATGCCGGGCGTGATTGTGCAGATTGAGCGCTTGCTGGCGCGTATGCCCGACAAAACAAAAGCGGCGGCACTGCTGAAAGAACTGCTGGAGCCCTACCGCGGATCAGTAGAAGCCCGACTGACGTTGGCACAACTGGCGATGCTCAGCGGCGACCGCGCAAGCGCATTGCGTGAAGCACGCGAGGCGCTGGCAGCGCATCCGCAATCCGAATTGGCCGCACTGACACTGGCTCAAATTCTGGCCGACAAAACCGAAGCATCGCAATCGCTGGCTGAATTCCTGCAAAAAAATCCCAACTCGCGTGATGTGCGCATGGCATATGCACGCAGTTTGTTTGAACAGGCCAAAGTTGACGAAGCAAAAAAAGAATTCAAAACCTTGCTGCAGCAGTCGCCGAAAGACCAGACCGTGTTGTATGCAATGGGCCTGTTGTCTGTACAGACCAATGAACTGGCTAACGCTGAGACGTATTTAACTGCTTACATCAATAGTCTGGAAGGCAAAGGCGACAGCGAGCGAGACGCGACACAGGCGCTGCTGATACTGGCGCAGATTGCCGAAGACCGTGGCGATATCGACGGCGCATTGAAATGGCTGGATCTGGTCGAGCAATCCAGCCAGAGCACTTATATTGGCGCAGTTTTAAAGCGCGCTCAACTGCTGGCCAAAAACGGCAAGCTGTCGCAAGCGCGCGAATCGCTTAATGAACTCGATACCGATAATAATGATGACCGGATCAAACTCATCATCGGCGAAGCACAACTGCTGCGCGATGCTGGTGAGCTTGGTGAAGCAATGCATGTGATCGAAGAAGGGATGACGCGTTTTCCGGATAACGCCGATCTGCTGTACGAGCATGCAATGCTGGCAGAAAAAAACAAGCAGTTCGATGTGATGGAAAAGTCATTGCGCAAAATTATGACGCTCACTCCCAATAACCAGCACGCCTATAACGCACTGGGCTATTCACTGGCCGAGCGCAATCTGCGCCTGCCCGAGGCCTATGACCTGGTCAAGCATGCACTGGAACTGGCACCCAGCGACCCTTACATCATGGACAGCATGGGCTGGGTGGAGTTTCGTATGGGGCGACTTGAAAAGGCCGAAGAGATTTTGCGTCAGGCCTATGCAATCAAGCCGGATGCCGAAATTGCCGTGCATCTGGGAGAAGTGCTGTGGGTAAGGGGCCGGGAAGAAGAAGCGAAAAACCTGTGGCGAACTGCGCTCTCCCAAGACCCGAAAAATGAAACCCTGAAAGGCACTTTGCAGCGTCTGCAGGTGAAATTTTAATCAGGCCGGGCGCACATGCTTCGTGTTTTATTATTGACAATCAGCGTCCTGCTGGGCGCCTGCAGCAGCCTGCCGCCAGCGGGCACAGCACTATCTGTCCATCCTTATCAGGATGCGCTCACGATGAACGGCCGGCTGTCTGTGCGCTACCAGCAAGCAGGCAAGGAACAGTCGGTGCAGGGCAAATTCAGCTGGACCCAGACCAGAGACAACACCAGCATCGTGCTGTTTTCGCCGCTGGGGCAAACCATGGCAAAAATTGAAATCGCCCCGGATTTTGCCAGCTTGCAGCGCGCCGGCGAAGCCGTGCAACGTGCCTCTGACGTCAGCGAACTCACCACACGTTTGCTGGGCTGGCCTTTGCCGGTTTCGAGCTTGCGCGACTGGCTGCAAGGTTATGTGCGCGACGCCAACGGCACGCGTTTAGCCGCACGCAGCGACGCTTTGCAAAACCTTGGCAATGATGGCTGGCAGGCACGCTATGTGAGCTGGCAAGGCGACGCCGCGGCCAGTTTTCCAAAGCGGATTGATCTGCAGCGTGGCAGCGCTGGCAGCAGCGAAATTGGCTTGCGGATTGTGATTGACAGTTGGCAGCCACAATAATGCCCACGTATTACCCGGCCCCGGCCAAACTGAATTTATTCCTGCATGTAACCGGACGCCGCGCTGACGGTTATCACCTGTTGCAGTCGGTGTTTCAGTTGATTGATCTGGCAGATCAATTGCAGTTCACGCTGCGCGACGACGGACAGATTCGCCGAACCACAGAAGTGCCCGGCGTGGCAGCCGAGTCTGACCTGATCGTGCGAGCCGCGCAGTCACTGCAGGCAGCCGCGCGCTCAAAGGGCATGACGACCCCGGGGGTTGATATTGCCATTGAAAAAAATATACCGATGGGCGGCGGCCTGGGCGGCGGATCATCCGACGCAGCGACCACCCTGATGGCCTTGAATCACTTGTGGCAAACCGGACTTTCCCGCGCCGAATTGATGCAACTGGGCGTAAAGCTGGGCGCTGACGTGCCCTTTTTTTTAGGCGGCGAGAATGCCTTTGTCGAGGGAATCGGCGAGCAATTGACGCCGCTTAACACACAAGAATCCTGGTTCGTTGTGTTACATCCGGGGGTGGCGGTACCCACGCCTTTAATTTTTGGCGCGGAAGATTTGACACGGGACACTAAAGCGGTCAAAATGCTGGACTTTTCTGGGCAGTCAATTAGCTTCGGAAGAAACGATTTGCAACGGGTTGCAGTTCGCTTGTTTCCTGAAGTCGCCAGCGCACTGGCATGGTTATCAAACTATGCCCCGGCAAGGATGACAGGTTCAGGAGCCTGCGTATTTGCGGCGATGGAATCGGAAACGGCTGCGCAGGCAGTGGTAGAAAGCGTGCCAGAACCTTGGCGTGCATGGAAAGCGAAAACATTGCGCCGGCATCCGCTGGCAGGTGCGTGTAGCGAGTAGCAACAGAATGAACAGAATTCGTTTGTCGAGAAGCTTCAGCAAACAACCAGTCGTGTAGGGGAATCGCCAAGTTGGTTAAGGCACTGGATTTTGATTCCAGCATTCCAAGGTTCGAATCCTTGTTCCCCTGCCATCAGTTAAAAGCATCATCAAAAAATCGAAGCCGCCAATGCAGGGTAGTCTCCCAGTATTGGTGGCTTTCAAACTTCTAACGTAAGGCATTCAGGGGTCCCATGGTCCACGAGAACCTGATGGTTTTTACCGGCAACGCCAACCCGGAACTTGCTGCTGGCGTCGTCAAGCAGTTGGGTATTCCCCTTGGCAAAGCCATGGTATCGCGCTTTTCTGACGGCGAAATCGTTGTCGAGATTAATGAAAACGTTCGCGGCAAAGACGTGTTTGTGTTGCAGTCAACCTGCGCGCCAACCAACGATCATCTGATGGAAATCATGCTGATGGTCGACGCCTTGAAGCGCTCTTCCGCCGGCCGCATTACCGCAGCGATTCCCTACTATGGCTATGCACGGCAAGATCGTCGCCCGCGCTCGGCCCGGGTTGCCATCTCGGCAAAAGTCGTCGCCAACATGCTGCAGGAAGCAGGCGTTGAACGGGTACTGATCATGGATCTGCATGCAGACCAGATTCAGGGATTTTTCGACATCCCGGTAGACAATATCTATGCTTCGCCGATTTTGCTCTCCGATCTGGTGAACAAAAAATATGACGATCTGCTGGTGGTGTCGCCTGACGTCGGTGGTGTGGTGCGCGCGCGTGCGCTGGCCAAACGACTCAATTGCGACCTCGCCATCATCGACAAACGCCGCCCAAAAGCCAATGTGTCAGAAGTGATGAACATCATTGGTGAAGTCGAAGGCCGCAATTGCGTGATCATGGATGACATGGTCGATACCGCAGGCACCCTGACCAAGGCAGCGGAAGTATTGAAAGAACGCGGCGCCAAAAAAGTGGTGGCGTACTGTACGCATCCGGTGCTGTCCGGTCCGGCGATTGAGCGTATCAAGAACTCGCCGCTGGATGAACTGGTTGTAACAGACACCATTCCGTTGTCGGCCGAAGCCAAAGCATGCAGCAAGATTCGTCAGTTATCCTGCGCGCCGTTGCTGGCTGAAACCTTCAAACGCATCAGCCAGGGTAATTCGGTCATGTCGCTGTTTGCCGAAGATGAGGCAGCCGGTTAAAAGAAGTTAATCAGAATGCGGGGTTTGCTGTTTGCAGCACACCCCTTTTTACCATCCCCTGGTCGCGGGGGATGTCAGTCCAGGGTCTTACGGCCCACAACAGGAGTTGAACATGAAAGTTATCGCACTTCCACGCACTGAGCAGGGGTCCGGAGCGAGCCGCCGCCTGCGCAAAGCAGGTCATACGCCAGGCATCATTTATGGCGGTCCTGCAGCACCAGTGGCTATTTCGCTCGACCATAATGCGCTCTACCATGCACTGAAAAAAGAAGCCTTCCATTCATCCATTCTGGATATGGAAATCGACGGTAAAGTTGAAAAAGTTCTGTTGCGCGACTTCCAGGTCCACGCATTCAAACAACTGGTTCTGCATGCAGACTTTCAGCGCGTTGATCCTAACCAGAAAATTCACGTCAAAGTGCCACTGCACTTTGTCCACGCTGACGTGTCCCCTGCCGTCAAGCTCGGCGGCGCCATTATCAGCCACGTGATGACGGAAATCGACATCAGCTGCCTGCCAAAAGACTTGCCTGAATTCGTTGAAGTGGACCTGTCCACCATCGAACTCGGCGCTTCTTTCCACGTCGGCGACCTGAAGCTGCCAGAAGGCGTCAG
>CANGAW010000010.1 GCA_947451925.1 Burkholderiales bacterium
GAATGCCTGACCGACCACATGCGGGTGATGATGCAAAATCATGAAATAAAAATCGCGCCAGATCAATTCCGACAACCACACCGGCGCGCCTTCGCCGCCGGTGCCGGCCTGCATTGCTTCCATCGCCCGCCGTGCCAGAGCGCGAATCGAGACCGTGCCAAAACGCAGATGGACCGACAAATAAGACGGCCCTTTAATTGCCGGAAAATCACGGCTGTCACGGTAGCGGTGCAGGCGCGGTAAAAAATCGTCGAGCAAAGACTGGCCGCCGCTCATGCCCGTCGGTATGTGCAAGGCCGCCAGGTCTACCGCTGCAAATCCCATGGCCGACAAGGACGGTATGGTTGCCGTATTTTCAGGCGCGGCCAATTGTCCCGCTAAAGGCTCGGTGGCATAGGCTGCCAGCAAAGACGAGTCCAGATCGCCAGAGCCGGCCTGAAATTTTTTAAGCCAGGCGTTTTTATACGGCGTAAATACCGAGAACGGTTTGCCAGCCAGCGACAAGACTTCATCTTTTTCGAAGATCACCTGATCTTTAAAACTTTGCAGCGTGCGGCCTGCAGCGTGCAGGGCCTGCTGCACTTGTGCATCGCGTGCCACCGCCGCCGGTTCATAGTCATGGTTGATCAACACGCAATCCACGCCGAGTTCTGCTGCCAGTTGCGGAATGGCGGTGGTCGCATCAGCGTGGCGCACGATTAAGCCGCCGCCATGGCGACGCAGCTCGGCATCCAGTTCCACAACGCTGGCGTGAATAAAGGCCACGCGGCGGTCTGCCGTCAGACTCCCTTCAGGGGTGTCCGCTTGCAAGGGTTGCAGAATGGTTTTGTCAAAAATAAAGACGCAAAACACTTTGCTGGCCGTAGCCAGTGCCTGATGCAGCGCCGCATGGTCAAAAGCGCGCAGATCGCGGCGGAACCAGACTAAGGCCTTGTCGGATGTTTTCATGGAAGTAGGCAGGCAGTGAGTCGGAAAAGCAGGCAGTGTAGCGCTTTCGTTAGGGTTTGCCACCGCACTGCTTGCGGCCAGTCAGTCGCCGTGGCTGCACACGCTGGAAGCAGGGGCAAAGCTGATAAAATGCAGGCATGCCCAAGCAAGCAAAGTCTTCCTCGCCTTCTTCAAGACCCGTGTCCGGACCGGACTCAGGCAGCGCCGCTCTTGCCGGACTCGCTGCCGATGCCGGCAAGCCGACATTCAATCTGGCCAATCATTTTCTGATCGCCATGCCCTGCATGAGCGACTCCGTGTTTAACCGCTCCGTCGTTTACCTGTGCGAGCACCACGCCGGTGGTGCGCTGGGCGTAATCATCAACAAGCCCACCGATGTCAGTGTCGATGCCTTGTTCGAGCGTCTTGAATTGCGCCTGGAAATTAATGTGCAGGATGGCTTGCGCCCGCAAGCGCCGGTGATGTTTGGCGGACCCGTGCAGGGTGACCGCGGTTTTGTGCTGCACCCGCCGGGCAATGCCTACTCTTCGTCGCTGACCATTTCCGATCAGGTCGCGCTGACCACCTCGCGCGATGTGTTGCAGGCTTTCGCCGAAGGCAACGGCCCGCACCGCATGCTGATCAGCCTGGGCTGCGCCGGCTGGGACAGTGGCCAGCTGGAACAGGAAATTTTGCGCAATGACTGGCTGACCGTGCGTGCCGACCCGGCGATCTTGTTTGAGACACCGGTTGAGCAGCGTTTCGATGCGGCCATGCACCTTTTGGGCATTGACCCCGGCATGTTAAGCGGGGAAGCCGGGCATGCCTGAGCGCTGCCGGGGCAGCGCCCTGTGAGCACCATTCTGGCCTTTGACTTTGGTCTCAAACGTATTGGTGTTGCCGTTGGCAACAGCATTTTGCGCCACGCCCAGCCGCTGACCATCATTACCGCTGCCACCAACGAAGCTAAATTTGCCGCCATTGCCGACCTGGTTGCGCAATGGGAGCCTGATATTGCGGTGGTGGGCCTGCCGCTGCATCCGGATGGTGCTGAACACGAGATGACCGTGCGTTGCCGTCGTTTTGCCAATCAGCTGCACGGCCGTTTTGGTCTGACCACCGCGCTGGTGGACGAGCGCTATTCTTCGGCCGTGCTATCGCAGCAGCGCGGCCAATTCATTGACGATGCTGCTGCCGCCATCATCCTGCAACAATATTTTGACGATCATGAACACGCCTGAATTCGATGCCGAAGCGCTGTACGCGCAACTGGAACAGCAAGTAAAAACCGGTCTGGCCGCTGCCGGGCCAATAGCCATTGTTGGTATCTATTCCGGTGGCGCCTGGCTGGCAGAGCGTCTGGCCAAGAGTCTGGGTGTCACCGATCTGGGTTATGTGGACGTGTCTTTTTATCGCGATGACTATGCGGAAAAAGGCCTGCACCCCGAAGTTAAAACCAGCCAGATTTCCTTTGATGTCAATGGCGCCACCATTTTGCTAGTGGACGATGTGCTCTACACCGGCCGCACCACGCGCGCGGCGATCAACACCTTGTTTGATTACGGCCGGCCAGCGAAAATCATGTTAGCCGCACTGGTTGACCGTGGTGGTCGCCAATTGCCTGTCGCTGCTGATTTCGTTGCGCAGACCTGCGCACTGGCAGAAAATTCCCAGCTTATCCTGCAACGGGCCGATGACGGCCGCTTATCCCTGACGATAGACCATGCATAATCCGCAACTCAATGCAGACGGCGAACTGCAACATCTGCTGACCATCGAAGGTCTGCCACGTGCCGTGGTAACCCGCATTCTCGACACTGCCGCTTCCTTCGTTGGCGTTGGCGACCGCGAGGTCAAAAAAGTCCCGCTCATGCGCGGCAAAAGCGTGTTTAATTTGTTCTTTGAAAACTCCACCCGCACCCGCACCACCTTCGAAATCGCTTCCAAGCGTTTGTCGGCCGATGTCATTAATCTGAATATTTCAGCCTCCAGCGCCAGCAAAGGCGAGTCTTTGCTCGACACCATCGACAATCTGGCGGCCATGCATGCTGATATGTTCGTGGTTCGTCATGCCCAGTCCGGCGCACCCTACCTGATCGCCAAACACCTGAGCGACACCAGACAGCCGCATATTCATGTCGTTAATGCCGGTGATGGCCGCCATGCGCACCCGACTCAGGGTCTGCTGGACATGTACACGATCCGGCATTACAAAAAAGACTTCAGCAATCTGACAGTAGCGATTGTGGGCGACATTTTGCACAGCCGCGTGGCCCGCTCCGATATTCACGGGCTGACCACGCTGGGCGTGCCGGAAGTGCGCGCGATCGGGCCGCGCACGCTGCTGCCGGGCGGCCTTGAACAAATGGGTGTGCGCGTTTTTACCGACATGAATGAAGGCTTGAAAGGCGTTGATGTCATCATCATGCTGCGCTTGCAAAACGAACGCATGAACGGTGCGCTGCTGCCTTCGGCACAAGAATATTTCAAGAGCTACGGTCTGACCCCTGAGCGTTTAGCGCTGGCCAAACCGGACGCGATTGTCATGCATCCGGGGCCCATGAACCGTGGCGTGGAAATTGATTCGGCAGTGGCCGATGGCGCGCAGGCAGTGATCCTGCCGCAAGTCACTTTCGGTATTGCTGTGCGCATGGCGGTGATGAGCATGTTGGCGGGTAGCTGATAGCGCAAGCCTAAAGCGAAAGACGCTGGGTCCCAGCGTCGTTGTTGTTCGAGTAAAAAAACAGCCAATCTATGAAACTACACATTAAAAACGGCCGGCTGATTGATCCGGCCAACCAGATCGATGCATTGCAGGATGTCTTCATCATCGATGGCAAGATTGCCGCCATCGGCCAGGCACCGGCGGACTTCAACGCTGATCAGACCATCGATGCTGCCGGCCTGATTGTGGCGCCCGGATTAGTCGACCTGTCCGTGCGTCTGCGCGAGCCCGGCTATGAATACAAAGCCACGCTGGAGTCCGAATTGCAGGCCGCATTGGCTGGCGGCGTGACCAGTCTGGTTTGCCCGCCCGACACCGACCCGGTGCTGGACGAACCCGGTCTGGTTGAAATGCTGGTGCATCGTGCGCGCAGCCTGAACCAGTCGCATGTCTATCCGCTGGGCGCGCTGACCATGGGCCTGAAAGGCCGCGAGCTGACCGAAATGGCCGAGCTGACTGAAGCCGGCTGCGTCGGCTTTGCACAAGCCGAAAGCACGATTGAAGACACCACCGTTTTGCTGCGTGCGCTGCAATATGCGCAAACCTTCGGCTATACCGTCTGGCTGCGGCCGCAAGATCCGCATCTGGGCAAGGGCGGCATAGCGCACAGCGGGCCGCTGGCTTCGCGTCTGGGTTTGGCCGGTGTGCCGGTGATGAGCGAGACCATTGCGCTACAGACCATTTTCGAGCTGGTGCGGGCCACTGGCGCGCGGGTGCATCTGTGTCGCATTTCGTCGGCCGAAGGCCTTCAACTGATTCGTGCGGCCAAGGCCGAAGGCCTGCCTGTCAGCTGCGACGTTGGTGCCCACCATCTGCACCTGACCGACGCCGACATTGGCTTCTTCGATTCCAATGCCCGCATGACGCCGCCCCTGCGCAGCCAGCGTGACCGCGACGCGATCCGGCAAGCGGTGGCCGATGGCACCGTCGACGCGATATGCTCCGACCACACGCCGGTTGACGATGATGAAAAGCTGCTGCCTTTCGGCGAAGCCTCGCCCGGTGCTACCGGTCTGGAATTATTACTGTCGCTGGCACTGAAGTGGGCCGAAGAAACCGTGGATGACCGCGCCCATGGATTGTCTGCTGCGATTGCCCGCATTACCTGCGATGCGGCCCGGGTGGCCGGACTGCGTGCCGGGCAACTGAGTGTTGGCAGTGCTGCCGACCTGTGCGTGTTTGATGCCGATGTGCGCTGGCTGGTGCAGTCTTCAGCGCTGCAGAGCCAGGGCAAGCACACGCCCTTTCTGGGCTATGAGTTGCAGGGACAGGTCAGACATACCATCGTTGCCGGTCGCACGGCCTTCAGCCGCCATACGTCGTGAAGCACTATTTTTCTCTGGCCCGTCTGGGCTTGCATCTGGCAGTGGGCCTGGGCATCTGCGCACTGCAATTTCCCTTGCTCGGTGAAGCAGGGCGCAACCGTCGCATTCAGCGCTGGTCGCGGCAACTGATTGCCATTTGCGGCGTCACGCTGGTCGTCAATGAAGATTTGCAGGCCGAGCCGGTGTCACCGGCACTGATCGTCAGCAACCACATTTCATGGCTCGATATTTTCGTCATCAACAGCGTGCATCCCTGCCGTTTCGTGGCCAAATCCGATATCCGTGACTGGCCCTTGATTGGCTGGTTATGCGACAAATCCGGCACCATCTTTATTGCCCGTGGCCGTCAGCGCGATGTGCGTCGCATCTTCGCCGGTTTGGTCACCAGTATTCACAATGGCGAGCGGGTTGCATTTTTCCCGGAAGGGACCACCGCCGCGCAAGGCACGGTGCTGCCTTTTCATGCCAATCTGTTTGAAGCTGCGATTGAAGCGCAAGTGCCGGTACAACCCTATGCCCTGCGTTATGTGGATGCAGAAGGCGTGCTGCATGAAGCCGCCGACTTTATCGGCGAGATGACATTTGTGGAAAGCGTGCTGCTGATTTTGCGCAGCCGTGGCATCACGGCCGAGTTGATTCGCTTGCCAGCCAAAAGCAGCGAAGGCGCGCATCGCCGTGAACTGGCGCAGAGCATGCACGCAGCCATTTCCAGTGTTCTCAGCCCGGCTGTTGATACTGCGGACAATCCACCTGAAACAGAGCGCGATCAGACAGTCGCACTGCAGTAAGCTTGCCACCCCATACGCAGCCCGTGTCGAGCCCAATCACATTGGGCTCAAGCGTGAGCCCCATGGTTGACCAATGGCCAAACACCACAGTGACATCCTGTGTCTGCCGGCTTGGCACCTGATACCAGGGCAGGTAACCAGCAGGATAAGCAGACAGGGGCGTGCCCGGGGATTCTTTGGTGTTGAATTCCATGTCGCCATCAGCGGTGCAATAGCGCAGCCGCGTCAAGCCATTGACGATGCAACGCAGTCGCGCGATGCCTTGCAGCTTGTCGTCCCAGCGGCGTGGTTCATTGCCATACATGTCGCGCAAAAAGCTGACCCAGTCATCACTTTGCAGTTGCGCTTCGACTTCCCGTGCCAGCGCCAGCACCTGCGCGCTCTGCCATTGTGGTAGCACCCCGGCATGCACCAGCAGATAACCCTCGTGCCGCAAAGCCAGCGGCTGCTTGCGCAACCAGTCCAGTAGCACATCGCGGTCGGGTGCCGCCAGAATGGCATTGATGGTGTCGCTGCGGTTGGGCTGGCGTATGCCATTGGCAATCGCTAACAGATGCAAATCATGGTTGCCCAGCACCACGCGGGCGCGGCTGCCGAGTGCGCGGATTTTGCGCAGCGTGCCCAGCGAGTCGGGGCCGCGGTTGACCAGATCGCCCACAAAGATTAATTGCGCATGCGGATCTTGCACCTCGATTTTTTCAAGCAAGGCATCAAGGCGTTCGGCGCAACCTTGCAGGTCGCCAATGGCATAAGTGGTCATCAGAAAAGAGGGAGTCAACAGTGTCCTGCATTCTAGTGTGTTGTGAGACGCTGCGTCACTCACGTAAAATGCGGGATTGCTTGGTGTGTGCTTCTGAATACTGACACAGAATTTCGCCAAACCCCGGGTTGGGTAATGCCAGTCAGTTAAGCAAAGACGCTGGATCCCGGCCTTTGCCGGGATGACGAGTGATAGTCAACTAGCCTCGTAAACGTCGTCCCGGCGCAGGCCGGGACCCTGTGTCTTTCATTGAAAACGGAAAAATTTTCCCTTAACTGACAGGTATTACCCAAGCCGGGTGGGCAGCGTGAAGAATTTAATTATTTAATCAATAAGGTTCCTGCATGATTTTAGTCACAGGCGGCGCCGGTTTCATCGGATCGAATTTTGTGCTCGACTGGCTGGCCAGCAGCGACGAGCCGGTTATTAATCTCGACAAACTGACCTACGCCGGCAACCCCGACAACTTTGCTTCGCTGGCCAATGATCCGCGCCATCATTTCGTGCATGGCGATATTTGTGACCGCGAACTGGTGGCGGGCCTGCTCAAACAATATCAGCCGCGTGCCATTGTGCATTTTGCCGCCGAAAGCCATGTGGACCGTTCCATCCACGGGCCGGCCGATTTCATTCGCACCAACATCGATGGCACTTTCAGTCTGCTCGAAGCGGCGCGCGCTTATTTTGAAACCCTGAGCGATACACTGCGCGCGCAGTTTCGTTTTCTTCACGTGTCAACCGACGAAGTATTCGGCAGTCTTGGCCCTGACGATGCGCCATTTACTGAAACCACACCTTATGCGCCGAATAGTCCTTATTCCGCTTCCAAAGCCGCGTCGGACCAATTGGTGCGTGCCTGGTTTCATACCTATGGCTTGCCGGTGGTGACGGGAAATTGTTCAAATAATTATGGCCCGTTGCAGTTCCCGGAAAAACTCATTCCCTTAATCATTGCCAATGCGCTGGCCGGCAAGCCCTTGCCGGTGTATGGCGACGGTCAGCAAGTGCGCGACTGGTTGTATGTCGGCGACCATTGCGCCGCGCTGCGGCGCGTGCTGGCCGACGGCAGATTGGGCGAAACCTACAACATCGGCGGCTGGAATGAAAAAGCCAATCTCGATGTGGTGCACACCCTGTGCGACTTGCTGGATGAACTGGCGCCGGCGACGCAGTCCTATCGCCAGCAAATCAAATTTGTTACCGACCGTCCCGGGCACGACAGGCGTTATGCCATTGATGCGCGCAAGATCGAACGCGAACTCGGCTGGAAGCCGGCCGAAACTTTCGAGACCGGCATGCGCAAGACCGTGCAATGGACCCTGGCCAATCAGGACTGGGTTCGTAAGGTGCAGTCGGGCGAGTATTTACAATGGATAGACCGTCAATACGGTCAGCAAAAAGAGGTCAACGCATGAACAAGGCAGCCACAGTAAACCGGCGCGGCATCATTCTGGCCGGCGGCTCCGGCACGCGGCTTTATCCGGTGACGATGGCCGTGTCCAAGCAACTGTTGCCGGTGTATGACAAGCCGATGATTTATTACCCGCTGACGACTCTGATGATGGCGGGCATGCGCGAAATTTTACTCATCTCCACGCCGCAAGACACGCCGCGTTTCGAAGCCCTGCTGGGCGACGGCAGTCAATGGGGCATCCATATTTCTTATGCAGTGCAGCCCTCGCCGGATGGGTTGGCGCAGGCCTTTGTGATTGGCCGCGACTTCATCGGCGAGCATCCTTCGGCGCTGGTGCTGGGCGATAATTTATTTTACGGTCATGATCTCGACGCCAGCCTGCAGGCAGCCAATGCCCGTCAACAGGGTGCCACCGTGTTTGCCTATCATGTGCAAGACCCGGAGCGTTATGGCGTGGTGGGTTTTGATGCACAACGCCGTGCAATCAGCATAGAAGAAAAACCGGTCAAGCCGCAATCGAACTACGCGGTGACGGGTTTGTATTTCTATGATCAGCAAGTCTGCGACATCGCCGCAGCGATCAAACCTTCTGCCCGTGGCGAGCTGGAAATTACCGATGTCAATCGCGTTTACCTGGAGCAGGGCAGTTTGCAAGTGGAACTGATGGGGCGCGGCATGGCCTGGCTCGATACCGGCACCCATGAATCCTTGCTCGACGCCTCACAGTTCATCGCCACGCTGGAAAAACGGCAAGGCCTGAAAGTCGCGTGTCCGGAAGAAGTAGCCTACCGTAAAGGCTATATCGATGCGGCACAATTGCAGGCACTGGCGCAGCCGCTGGCGAAAAATGGCTATGGACAGTATTTGCTGCGCTTGCTGCATGATCAGGTTTTTTAAATTCCATGAAGATTATTCCCACCACCATCCCCGACGTCTTTATTATCGAGCCCACAATTTTTGGTGACGAGCGCGGATTTTTTCTCGAGAGTTTTAATCAGCGCGCCTTTGAGAAACAGACAGGTGTGCATCTGCCGTTCGTGCAGGACAATCACTCGCGTTCGGCAAAAAATGTGCTGCGCGGTCTGCACTATCAAATCCGTCAGCCGCAAGGCAAGCTGGTGCGGGTGACAGTCGGTGAAGTCTTTGATGTCTGCGTTGATTTACGTCAGAGTTCACCGACCTTTGGTCAATCGGTGTCGGTGCTGCTGTCGGCACAAAATCATCGCCAGTTGTGGATACCGCCGGGCTTTGCCCACGGCTTTCTGGTGGTCAGCGACAACGCAGAATTTTTATATAAGACCACCGACTATTACGCGCCCGAATTTGAACGCTCCCTGTTGTGGAATGATACTGCGCTGGCGATAGACTGGCCGCTGTCTGCTGCGCCGATATTGTCGGCCAAAGACCAGGCTGGTCTGCCTTTGTCACAGGCTGAATGCTTTCCATGAAAATCCTCCTTACCGGAAAAAATGGTCAGGTCGGCCAAGCCCTGGTGCAGCAACTTCAGCTGCAAAGCAGGGAAGAGCGCCATGAGCTGGTCGCACTCGACCGCGCGCAACTCGACCTCGCTGATCTCGATGCCGTGCGCCGCAGCGTGCGTGAAATCAGACCTGACCTGATCATCAATGCGGCCGCTTACACCGCAGTCGATCAGGCAGAAACCGATGAAGCGCTGGCCCAGCGCATCAATGGTGAGGCACCCGGTGTGCTGGCCGAAGAGGCGGGCAAAATTGGCGCGGCGCTGATTCATTATTCAACCGACTATGTATTCGATGGCAGCAAAGCCGGCGCCTGGCTGGAAGACGATGTGCCGACACCGCTGTCAGCCTATGGCCGCAGCAAGCTTGCCGGTGAACTGGCGATTGCAAAAGCCGGCGTGCCGCATGTAATTTTGCGCACCAGCTGGGTCTATGGCATGGCGGGTAAAAACTTTTTACTGACCATGTTGCGCCTCGGTCAGTCGCGCTCTGAATTGTCGATTGTGGCCGATCAGATTGGCGCGCCGACCTGGAGCCACAGCATTGCCCAGGCCACTGCCGAAGTGATCAAGCAGGCGTCGCGCATTGAAGAACAGAGCGGCATTTATCATTTGAGCGCAGGCGGCAGCACCAGCTGGTATGGTTTTGCGCAACAAATTTTTGCTCACCCTGCGTTACCCTTTCACCCAAAGCTGCATCCGATTAGCACGGCCGACTATCCGCTGCCCGCAAAGCGGCCGCATAACTCGGTGCTGGACACCACAAAATTTCAGCACACTTTTTGCAGCCTGCCGCAATGGGACGAGGCACTGGCTGAATGCCAGCAAGCACTCGAAACCGACGCAGCCCACATTTTGAAAGCACTCTGAACTGATGGCACAACTGACACCCGGCATTTTCAAAGCCTACGACATTCGCGGCATTCTTGATCAAACTCTAGACACCACGATTGCGCGGCAAATCGGTCAGGCCTTTGGCACCGCGGTGCGCGCCAGGGGCGAGAGCACGGTCGTCATCGGTCGCGACGGTCGTTTGTCCGGCCCTTCCTTGTCGGCGGCCTTAGCCCAAGGCCTGCAATCCACCGGTGTGGAAGTCATTGATATCGGCATGGTTGCCACCCCGGTGTTGTATTACGCCACCCATGTGCTCAATGCGCAAAGCGGCATCATGGTGACAGGCAGCCACAATCCGCCTGACTACAACGGTTTCAAAATGGTGCTCTCCGGTGAAGCCATTTATGGCGCTGCCATTACGGCGCTGTATCAGACTATTTTGTCGGGCAGTTTTGCCAGCGGCAGTGGCGGCTATCGTCTGCACGCATTGCGTGACGCCTATTTGCAGCGCATCGTCAGTGACGTCAAACTGGCGCGGCCGATGAAGATTGCCATTGATTGCGGCAATGGGGTGGCCGGTGCTTTCGCCGGTGACCTGTACCGTCAGCTCGGTTGTGAAGTGACGGAACTGTTTTGCGAAGTCGATGGCAATTTTCCCAATCATCACCCCGACCCCGCTCATCCGGAAAACCTGCAAGACCTGATCGCCGCCTTGCAGAACAGCGACGCCGAAATTGGCCTGGCCTTCGATGGCGACGGCGACCGTCTGGGCGTTGTGACCAAAGATGGTCAGATCATTTATCCCGACCGGCAGCTGATGCTGTTTGCCACCGATGTGTTGAGCCGTCATCCCGGCGGCACCATTTTGTATGACGTCAAATGCACCCGCCATATCGCCGCTGTTGTGCACGAGGCCGGTGGCGTGCCCGTGATGGCGCAGACCGGTCATTCATTAGTCAAAGCCAGAATGCGCGAGACTGGTGCGCCTTTGGGTGGCGAAATGAGCGGGCATTTGTTTTTCAAAGATCGCTGGTACGGTTTTGATGACGGCCTGTATGCCGGCGCCCGTTTGCTGGAGCTGGCCAGCCGCATGGCCGACGTGACCGCCACACTGAACGCCCTGCCGCAATCGATCAGCACGCCCGAATTGCAAATCGCCCTGACCGAAGGTGAAAATCATCAGCTGGTCAAACGTTTGCAAAGCAATCCCCATTTTGACGGTGCCGAACAAGTCATCACCATTGATGGCGTGCGGGTGGAATATGCCGACGGCTTTGGTCTGGTACGCGCATCCAACACCACGCCGGTGCTGGTGTTGCGCTTTGAAGCAGAAACCGAAGCGGCACTGGCGCGCATACAGCAGGCGCTGGGCGCGGCAATTCGCGCCGTGAAAGCCGATGTCGTGCTGCCCTTTTAATTGATGAAATCTTTGCCCTTGCGTTTGTATGCGCTGGTCTGGTGGCTGGCGCTGCCGCTGGTGCTGGGCCGCTTATGGTGGCTGGGTCGTCAGCAGTCGGGTTACCGTCAGCATATCGGTGAGCGTCTGGGGTTTTATCAGGCGCCGCCTGCTGCGCCGCTGATCTGGATTCATGCGGTGTCGGTTGGCGAGACGCGCGCGGCCCAGCCACTGATTGAACAACTACTGCAAAGTTATCCGCAGCATCATATTTTGCTCAGCCACATGACGCCAACCGGCAGGGCTACTGGCCGTCTGTTGTTTGCCAGCGAAGCAAGACTGCATCAAGTCTATCTGCCTTACGACACCTGCTGGATGTCGCGGCGTTTTTTGCGGCATTTTCAACCGCAGTTGTGCGTACTGATGGAAACCGAAGTCTGGCCCAGCCTGATTGCTGCCTGCAGCGATCAGCAGGTACCGGTCGCACTGGTCAATGCACGCTTGTCCGAGCGCTCGCTGCGTCGTGCGCAGCGCTTTGAAAGCCTGCTGGGGCAGGCTGCACGACAAATTACTCTGGTGGCAGCACAGACGCAGCAGGATGCCCAGCGCTTGCGCTTAATGGGTGCGCGCCGGGTCGAAGTCAGCGGCAGCATGAAGTTTGATATTGCGCCGCCACCCGCGATGCTGGCCGCCGGTGCCGCCTTGCGTGCGCAGATTGGCCCCCGTCCGGTACTGCTCTGCGCCAGTACCCGCGAAGAGGAAGAGGCCTTGTTACTGGCCGTCTTTCAGAAGCAGCGTGCTGCCTTGCCGGCTGACTTGTTGCTGATGATCGTGCCGCGTCACCCGCAACGCTTTGCACAAGTGGCGCAACTGATCGAAGCACAGGGCATGTTGCTGACGCGGCGCTCGGCATTAGCGCAGGCGCAGTTGCCGCCCGCAACACAAGTCCTGCTTGGCGACACGATGGGAGAGTTATTCACCTATTACGCAGCTTGTGATCTGGCCTTCATTGGCGGCAGCCTCTTGCCTCTGGGCGGGCAAAATCTGATTGAGGCTTTCGCTTGCGGTAAACCGGTATTGATTGGTCCGCACACCTTCAATTTCGCGCAGATCAGTGAGGACGCGGTACTAGCGGGAGCGGCACGCCGTGTTGACGATGCAGAGGATTTGTTTGCGCAGGCAGCGCGTTTATTAGCTTCGGATCTGCTGCGCACGCAGATGGGAAGCGCTGCGTTGGCCTTTGCGGCACGCGAGCAGGGCGCGACGCAACGTACCGTTGCTATGCTCTCGCCGATGATTCAGGTGGCAGAGAGATAGCGGGTCAAGGTGCTTATTTCATCAAACAATAAAACAAGTCAGTCAATCTTCAATCAGACGTAGAAGTCTTTACCCATTCAGACTGACTAATCCGATAAAGAATATGCGCACGCAGCGCACTTTCTTCGGGCACACCCGGATGCGGAAAAAATTCTCCACGATGCTGCATACCTATACGCTGCATCACTGCCTGTGATCTGAGGTTCAATACCGACGTAAAAGACACGACTTCCTTTAAACGCAAAACCTGAAAAGCGAGTCGTAGTACTTCCGCTGCCGCCTCGCTCGCATAGCCCTGTCCCCAGTGGCGCGCGGCCAGCCTCCAGCCAATTTCCGTGCACGGCGAGAAGGGCAGTATGTGTTGCGGATGGTCCAGGCCCACGAAGCCGATAAAGTCATCAACTTGCGGCAGTTCGATCGCCCAAAATCCCCAGCCGTGTTGGCGGATGTGTTGCTGGATTTTTGTAGCCATTGCATCGCTTTGTTCAGCGTTAAGTGTCTGCGGAAAAAATTGCATCACGCGTGGATCGGCGTTCATTGCCGCGAATGGCAAAAAATCAGCATCGCGCCACGCCCGCAAACGCAGACGACGGGTTGAAAATTCCGCTGTAATTTTGCAGCCACTTAGTTCAGAGTCTTTCTGCATTGGCTATTTTCTCAAAATGAAGCTTCCAGGCGACCTGTTCGAATTTAAAATTATTGAATCCGTTGCCGACGCCATCGGTCTGCACGATAAAGGGCAGATCATCATCCAAAATATCAAAGCTGGGCTTGATCGCTTGGGCAATGCGCAGATGTGTCTTGATCACTGCCGTGCATACTTTGGGATTGTTGTTGCCATAATGATTGTCTTGCAAGCGTAGTGCGCGCAGCATGGTGTTGATGTGAACAACACCTGTTGTGCTGGTCGTTGCAAGCGCATTGATCAAAGCGATGGCGCCGGTCTCAAAGAGGAAATTATTACGCAGGTCCAGATACTGCAGGCAGGGGTTGGAGGTCAGTAGCTGGCTGATTTGGCAGGCAGTCGCATCATTCAAGCCGGTGCCCATCAAATACAGATGCGATAAAGGGGAAGGCGTATGAAACAGCTCGACCATGGGCTTGCATTCTTGCTGACCCTGGCACAGCGGATTGTCGCTTAAATCAAGATGATAAATGCAGGGATTATTTTTGATAATCTTAAGTAAAAACAGCAAGTCGTCCGGCTGCAAGTCATTGCGGGAAGCATTGAGCACCACCCGGCATCCGGCAGGAATTTTTGATAAGGCTGGCAAGACCTCAGGCAAAAAGCGCTTGCGTCCGATTGATCCAGCGTAGAGTTTAATTGTCTGATCACGACACTTGCTCAGCATTTCGCCCAGCTCGTCAGAGTAATCGATAGCTCTGAAATCAAGAACAAAGCCTGACAGATGGGCAAGGGCTTGTGTGATGCCTTGCACGCCGGCCTTGCTGCTTAAAGCTTGTGCAACGCATTGCTTACTGTGATCAAATTCTTCGCGCAGCCGCTGCGTTTGCTTTATCAGTTTTTGTCCTTCGGCTTGCCACAAGCGCAGGCCAGCTGGATGCAGCAGCTTGCCACCAAACCCCATGCAGGTACGCTCTGGTGTCAGGTAGGTCTTCACCTCAGCGCGCCAGCTCGTGCTGGTACAGGCCAGTGCAAACAGGCTGCGGTCGAACAAGGCCGTGTGAGGCAGCTGCTGAAAAATATGAAATTTCAATTCCCTTGGCAAGACTGTGAAGTTGGCCGACTGCGCCCGGTTTCTGAGCGTGATGAACGACGACCATTCTTTATCCATCTCGGCCATGCTGAAGGGAGCGCGTCTTGGCTGACTAGTACTTGAGGTTTGCGCCGAGCTGTTCGATGGATCTGCCACCGACTGACGTTGTCCATCATACTGAGTCGGGCTTATCGTTCTGTTTGTGTTATTGATCATGGTGGTCAAATATTGATATTCAGAGTTTTTCAAAAAGAGCGTTGGCATCAAATTGATGTTGGAACAAGTGCTGCATTGATGTCTGCCAAATGCTGTCGACGGCAATACCATCGATCTGAATAACTGGCACAGGTATATGCCGTTGCGGATCAAACTGCGGATTGTTCGCCCTGGCAAGAAGTTGGTGCGTCGCTTCAAGTGCAGAAAAAACAATGCCTTGAAGATCATTAAAGGAATAGCTATTACTTTGCAGTCGTAATGCCTTCAGTGCAGTGTTTGTCCGGATTTCACCGGACTGGCTCATGGATGCAAGTGCATGGATCAGCGTCTTGGCGCCGTCAATACTCAAATAATTGTTGCGCAGGTCCAGGTGCTGCAGACAAGGGTTGTCCGCCAATCGCTGACTGATTGCACAGGCATTCTTATCGTTGATGCCGGTAACGGCGAGGTATAGATGCGACAAGGGCGAGGGCGTGTCAAACAGGTCAAGCAAAGGCATGCAGAGCTTCTCGTCGGAAATGAGCGGATTCCCACTCAAGTCAAGTTGCGTGATGCAGGGATTTTTTTTCAGCACATTGAGTAGCAACTGCAGTTGTTTAGTCTGAAGATAATTGCCAGAGGCGTCCAGCGCCAGCAGACACCCTGCGTTTAACTCAGCAAGGGCCGGCAGGACTTGCAGAATAAATTTTTTGCATCCGATTGCTCTGGCGCTGACTTTGATCTGCTGCTGATGAAGTTGTCCAATCAACTCAGCAAGCAGCGCAGCATCGTCAATGTCTTTGACGTTCAGTTCGACGCCAGACAAATGCGATATTGATTGTGCGATGGACTCAGTGTTGGCCTTGTCAGCGATCCCTTGCGCAATCAGTTGACGGCTTGTTTTGAAGTCATTACGCAGCACAGCGGTCTGAGCGCTCAGGTATTGGTTGCGTGCCTGCCATTGCACCACCACTTCTCTGCGCAGTTTTTTGCCACCAAAGCCAACGCATATCCGCTCAGGTGACAAAAAGGCCTTGACCACGCTATGCCAGTCCCGGCAAGTGACAGCCAGCGCAAACAGGCTGGGATCAAACAAAGTAGTGTGGGGAAGTTGATTAAAAATGTAATGCTTCAATTCCGTTGGCAGCGTATTGATCAAGACGGACTGTGGCTGATTGCGATTTCTGAGGGTGATTGACAACGGCGCTTGCTGTGCCTGTTCTTTAATGATGGTGTCCGGCATTGCTGTGGTGTTGATGATTAAGCCGGTATCCGTACCGGTACTGACCATGCGGGGCGATATGTTTTGCTCGGCTTGCGCTGAATTGTTGGAGGGGTCATGCGCCGAGTTGTACCGTTTTTGTTCGCTGCGCCTTGTTGCGTCGATATGCATGAGGGAGGATTCCTGAATAAGGGTTGCGCAGGCAGTTATGAAACAGTCCCGGTTACCGAGTTCCTCCAGCAAAGAAAACAAGAATTAATAAAGCCCATGCTTGCGTTCTGAAAATTCACAGTTTTTCGGCTTTGGCTTCTTGATCGAATCTGCGAAGCTTAATTTTTTGCATGGTGTTGAACTGGCTGAAAGCATGACTAATCCCATCGACCTGAACAATGCATGGCAATTCGCTGGTAAGCCGATCACGCTGCGCATTCCTGGCCTTTGCCAGCAGAATATGCACAGTGTCGATCGCAGAAAAAATTTTAAGATTGGCATTGCCGTAGTCATTGTTTTGTAGTCGCAGTGCGCAAATTGCGCTATTGACTTGCTTCACACCCGCCTCATTGGTAAATGCCAGCGCGTTGATCAGGGCCAGTGCGCCGCGCTGGGTCAAGCTATTGAGCTGCAGGTCAAGATGGCGCAGACAGGGATTGTTTGTGAGCGATTTGCTGATCTGACAGGCAGTGCGATTATTTAAGCCAGTAGACCGCAGATAGATATGCGAAAGGGGTGATGGTGTGTGAAACAGCGCAACGAATGGCTGGCATATTTCACGGTCTGTGCAAAACAAATTGCCGGAGAGATTCAGGTGCATGATGCAGGGATTTTTCTTTATCTGCAAAACCAGTAATTGCAGATCGTTTGGCTGCAGAGCATTATCCGAAGCATCCAGCACCACCGGACAATCCGGATTGATGTGCGACAGTGCCGGCAAGACCAGCTGCAAAAAACGTTCTCGTCCTATCGTTTTGGCATCCAGCTTGATAGGCTGCTTATGCAACTTGCCGAGAAGTTCAAACAGCAGTGCTGCGTTGTTGATGGATTGAAGATTGAGTTTCACTCCAGCCAGATGCGATACAGCGTGCGCAATGGTTTCCGCACTGGCATGGTCGGCGATGGCTTGCTGAATCAATGCTTTGCTGAGTTTGAAGTTGGCACGCAGGACTGGGGTTTGAATCAACAGATTCCGGCTGCGAGACTGCCATGAGGCGACAACTTCAGCGCGCAACAACTTGCCGCCAAAGCCAATAAAAACATGCTCGGGTGCCAGATATTCTTTAACTTCAGCGCTCCAGCTCTTGCCAGTGCGGGCCAGAGAAAACAAAGCCGGATCAAAAAATGCAGCTTGTGGCAGCTGATTAAAAATATGGGTTTTAATTTCTCTTGGCAGTTCGCTGAAATACGGTCGAAGATTGTTTGGTGCAATGACTGCCGCAAGCTGGCGCCGGTTCTTTAGCAGCATGAATGTGGACCACTCGGCTTCCATTTCCGACAAGCTGAAAAAGGCGCTGGATTTGCTGTTTCTGCTGCCAGTGCCGCGGCCAGTTGCAGTACTGGTTGTTTGCCAGTGTGGTGTATCGGTCAGGCGTACGACTGTATGCATGCGCGGCTGGTTCTGCTGTGTCGATTGTGCCGAACTGTTGGACGGGTTATCGGCCGGATTGCGTTGTCTTGCCTGTTCACTCGCATCGGAATTTATGTTTGCATCAATTTGCATGATGGACAACTCCTGAGTCAGGATGGAAGGTGCAATAAGAAATAATTTTTCGCTCAGAGTTTTTCCGCTGCGGCTGCAGTATCAAATTGATTTTGCTGCATCAGTAGCGTATTGAAAGAAGGATCAGTGTGACCATGCACTGTATCGAGCTGAACAATTTGCGCCCGCTCGGGCTGTGTGCTGGCGACCAAGCGGTGCACGGTATCGATGGCAGAAAATAAAGTTTCCTTCGATTGGCCATACAGATTGCCTTGCAAGCGCAAGGCCTTCAGGTTGGTGTTGGTGTGAATCGACCCGCTCTCGCTGAAGTAAGCCAGGCTATGAATCAATGCCATGACACCGGTACTGACCAGTGAATTGAACCGCAGGTCAAGGTGTCGCAGGCAGGGGTTATGTGTCAGCGACTCGCTGATCTGACATGCAGTCTGATCGTTCAGATTGGTGTGTGCCAGATACAGATGCGACAGCGCCGTGGGGGTATGAAACAACGCAAGCAATGGCTCGCACACGATATTGCCAAAACAGAGTTGATTGCCGGAGAGGTCGAGCTGCACGATGGAGGCATTTTTATGCATCTGCAAAACCAGTAAGTGCAGATCGTTTGGTTTTAAATCATTACAAGAAGCATCGAGTACAACCGGGCATTGCGCAGATATTTGCGCCAGCGTTGGCAACACATCGTCAACAAAGCGTTGGCGTCCTATTTCACTGGCAAGAATTTTGACCGGCTTTTCAGGTAGTTTGCCAAGCAGTAGCCTTAAATTGTCAGCTTGCCCCATCAATCTGAAATCTAGCGCCACTGCGGGTAGTTGCGTTAGCGCATCCAGCAGAGTGTCATCATTGATGCTACTGAAAATCGCTTGCGCAATCAGCTTGCGGCTGGTCTTGAAGGCGGCCTGTAAGACAGGTGCCTGTTCAATCAGTTGCTGGCCGCAAGCTTTCCATGTTGCGACAACTTCGGCTCGCAGCGCTTTGCCGCCAAAGGCAATACAAGCATTTTCCATTTTAAGAAATGTCTTGACGTCAGCACGCCAGGCCAGACAAGTACTGGCTAGCGAAAACAGGCTGGCATCAAACAGCGCCGTATGCGGCAATTGCTGAAGAATACGAAATTTGATATCCCTGGGCAGCGCATTGATGCCAGCGCTCTGCACTGTCGTGCCGGCCAGGCTGCGCATGCGCGGGCTCTGCGGTGTGACGGATTGCATCGAACTGTTTGACGGATCTTGTACAGCATGGCGTATCGCTTGTTGACTGACTTCAGTGCTTCTGTTTGCAGGGATGTGCATGATGATGAACTCCTGATTCAGGATGACGAACATAAGGACGGTAAAAAATAATTCAAAATTAACTCTGTCAAATAGTAAAGAGTCTTTGCGTAACAAACTTTCAGCAAAGACAAAGCTTGGACGAAAAAAAAGCCAGTCAGTGACTGGCTTATTGTTCTCTGCACATTTAAGGCGTTCAGGCATGCGCATTAACAGGGCTACTCTGCTGTAGCTAAGTATTTTTAAATGAAATTTTTTTGTTCGACTCAGAGTTTTTCTGCTTTGGCTGTTCGTTCAAAATGGCTTCCGTAGACATCGTGCATGGCACTGAATCCACTAATGCCACCACCGACACCATCGACCTGTATCAGGTTGGGTAGCTCATCATTTTCCGAATCGAAGTTCGGATTTAAGTGGCGGGCAACCAGTAGATTGGCCTGCATGACCGTGGTAAATATGAATGTGTTTTGGTGGCCGTAATGATTTTCCTGCAGGCGCAAAGTTTTCATTACCGTGTTGACATGCACGGCATCGGTTTCAGAGTCATACGATCCGACTGCGTCTATCAGATCGAGAGCGCCGATATCGCACAAGTCATTGGCGCGCAGATCAAGATGCTGCAAACAGGGGTTGTGTGCCAGCGATTCGCTGATCCAGCTTGCCGTCTGATCGTTAAAACCGGTGTTCTCCAGATACAGATGCGATAGGGGTGAAGGCGTATGAAACAACTCGACCATAGGCATGCACACCTCCTTACCTGTGCATAGTGGATTGTTGCTTAAGTCCAGACGATAAATACAGCGATATTGATCCATGAAATGCACCAGCATTTGCAGATCTTCAGCCAGCAAACCATTATCGGAGGCGTCAAGCACCACCGGGCACGCGAATCGCACTGATGAGAGTGCAGGCATGACTTCGGCCAGAAAGCGCTCGCGTCCTATGCCTTTGGCGTTGAGCTTGATCACCTGATCATGTAGCTTGCCAACGAGCTTGCTGATATCGATTTTGTTATTGAGGTCACTAAAATTCAGCTGCACGCCTTTCAGGTTGGCGACAGTCCCTGCAATGTCATCCACACTGACATCATTGGTAATGGCTAACCTGATCAACTCGCAACTAAGCTGGAATGCGCCGCGTAGTGAGGATGTTTCCTCTTTTAGTAAGCTAGCGACCTTTTCCCAGCCCATGATGTCATCAGCCAGCAGCACCTCGGTGTAATCGATGCCGGCAGGATTTGAAGTCAGAAATGCTTTCACTTCTTTGTGAAAATTTTTGGCCGTTTTGGCCAGCGTTACCAGGCCGGTAGTCAGGTCTTCATCTTCAGTTAGATGCTGAAAAATTTCGAATTTTATTTCCGTTGGCAAGTGCTCGAGCTTGGCTGCCTGTGCACGGGTTCTGAGGGTAATGATGGCATCCCATTCCTTTTCCATCGCTGCCATGCCGAAGGCAGCGGTGGGCCGAGCACTTGTGTTTGCATGGCTCAGCGTGTTGCTGGTGTTGGTCGAACTGGTGGTTGTTGTGATGCTGCTGAAGGTAGTCGATGTGGTGGTGGTCAGAGTCGGTGTAAGCGTTGAGTGTGCAGAGGCTGGCTGCCAGAGCGGCTGATTAACCGAGGCGCCTGTTGAGACCATGCGTGGCTTTTGCTGATTCTGTTGGGTTTCTTGCGACTGGGCTTGTGCTGAACTGTTGGAGGGATTATTGGCGGGGCTGTACAAATCACTCTGGTGAGTGGTATCGGTGCTTCTGTTTGACGTACTGTGCATGAAGGTGCTCTCCTGAATCAATCGTTTGCAAAGGCATGGAGCGGATGAATAATCTGGCATCAAACGCTGGCAATAAGAAACAGCCTTTGCAACCGAGTTCCTAAAACAGAAGAAAACGGCAGGCAATAAAAAAGCCAGTCAATGACTGGCTAATTGTTCTATGTTCGTTAGTGCTTTGACTGAAAAGATTAACGAGCAATGAATACATCGTAATTGACATAAGCTTCGTTTTTAGCACGTTTGTATTCAGCCATTTTGCCTAGGGTCTGAACTTGATTGAGCCAGCCGTATTTTTCAGCAGAAGTCTGAAATTGTGGTGTGGTGATGAAATAAGGGAAGCCTTTGTCATCCAGAATTTCGCCCCGTGCCAATGCCTCGCCGGCTTCTTTCGATCCCACCACCACGCCGCCATAGGTCATATAGATCAGCGCGCCATCATCGGTTTCAATGGTCATGCGCACATCCAGACGAAGTGATCCCGAAGGCATGGTGCGTATCCAGTCACCACCGGGCGCAATGATCTTGCCCGAAATGCGTGGGCCTTTAATCCAGCCGCCCGGAAGAATGTTGACCACGGTCAGGCCATTATCGATAGCCTTGCGCTCCGTCGGGATATGCACCGTCATCAGATACTCGGTGCTGATTTGTGTGCTTTGGGCGCTGGCGCTGGCAGAACAGCCTAGCAATAAGCCTGACATAGTTTGTGTTTGTTTGAAAAGTTAAACGGTTACAGGATGTTTGACGAAAGACGCTGGGTCCCGATTTTCATCGGGACGACGGTAGTGGTTGAGGCGCTCTCCAACTTCCTATCGTCTCCAGCTGCATGAGATGACTGCTGCGTGGGCGGACTGCATACTGTCCGTCCACGGTGTAATCATTCTTGATCCAACATTTGATGCTCAGAGCTTCTCCGCTGCTGCCATTGCGTTAAACTTTTGCTGGTACATGGACTGCGTGATGGGTGCATGAAGCCAATTTTTGGCTACACCATCAACCTCAATAATGAAGGGAAGCTCATCACATTCCGGCGTGGCTTTGGCTATTAATTGATGAGCTGCCTCCATCATGGGAAAAATCTTGTCCATGCATTCTTTAAATTCATTCGCTTGCATACGCACTGCGTCAAGCACGGTGTTCGTGTGAACTTCACCGGTTGTGCTTGTTGTTGCGAGTGCATTAATCAGCGCAAGGGCGCCTGCTTCGCCAATATAATTGCGACGCAGGTCCAGATGCCGCAGACAGGGATTGGTGGCCAGTGCCCCGCTGATCTGACACGCCGTTTGATCGTTGAAGTCGGTGGCTCCCAGGTATAGATGTGACAAGGCACTGGGCAACTGAAACAATGCGACCAAGGGATGGCTCACTGCATCGCCACTGCACAGCGGATTACCCGCCAGGTCAAGCTGAACAATGCAGGGATTGGTCTTCATTATTTTGAGCAATTCCCCTAGATCGCCTGGCATCAAATTATTATGTGAGGCTTCCAGCACTATCTGGCATCCGGCAGGAACTTTGCTCAGGGCTGGCAAGACTTCTTGCAAAAACCGATCGCGTCCGATTGATCCTGCGCTGAGTTTAATCGTCTGCTCACGACACGTGCCCAGTATCTGAGTCTGCACTTTAGTGTTTCTGACCGTTTTAAAATTAAGATCAATACCTGCCAATACGGATAAGGCATTCGCGATGGTTTTCACATCGGCATTGTCGGTAAGGGCTTGCTCGATAAGTTTTCGACTTTGACCAAATGCGATACGCAAGCCCGGCGTCTGTTTACGCAATTTTTTGGCTTCGGCTTGCCATAACGCCAGGCCTTCTTTATTTAACAACTTGTCACCAAAACTGATGCAGGCACGCTCAGGCGTCAGAAATGCTTTTACGTCAGCGCGCCAGCGCATGCTGGTGCAGGCCATGGCAAACAGGCTGCGATCAAAGAGTGCGGTGTGAGGCAGCTTTTGAAAAATATAGGACTTTAATTCGTCCGGTAGTTCGTTCATCAGTGCCCGCTGACTGCTGCTGGCTGTGCACATGCTGGGCGGGTTCTGTATCGAACTGTTGGATGAGTCAGTGGGTGGTTCAGGCCAGCTTATCCAAGTGTTGCGGTCGTTGCTGCTGTTGCTTGTGGTGTTGATCATGATGGTGAACTCCTGAAGCGATACAGGGCGAATGGGCGGAGGGTCAAAAACTGACTTTTATGCGCAACTGGTGACGCTCAGAGTTTTTCTGCTTCTGCCTCTTTATCAAATTGATGAACGTAAGTGTCATACCCGGGGAGGAAATCATCGATGGCGCCCGTAGTAGTATCGACCTGAACAATGTAGGGATGCGAATCACAGTCCGGCTTTGCTTTTACAATCAATTTGTGCGCTTGCTCCATAGCCCAAAAAATAGTGACATTGTGGTACCCATAGTCATTGCCTTGCAATCTCAAGGCGGTCAGCACTGTGTTGGTGTGCACCTCACCTTTCCAGATGCTTGATCCGACAGCGCCGATCAGTTCAACAGCACCGTCTTCGTTGAGCATATTTCGCTGCAGGTCAAGATGCCGCAGGCAGGGATTGTTTGCCAGTGCCTTGCTGATTTCTGCGGCAGTTTCATCGTTAAAGTGCGTGTTCGCCAGGTACAGATGTGACAAGGGGGAAGGGGTTTGAAACAGCTCGACGATGGGCATGCAGATGCGATATTGTTGGCACAGCACATTGCCACTCAAATCAAGCTGGATAATGCAGGGACTTGCTTTAATGAACTTTACTAAAGGCAGTAGGTCTTGCGGCTGCAAATCATTATACGAAGCATCAAGCACCACTCGACATCCGGCAGGAATTTTAGACAAGACTGGCAAGACATCTTGTAAAAATCGATGGCGCCTCACTCCTGCGGTGCTGAATTTGATGATCTGATCATGGCATTTTTCTACGATCTTGATGACACTGCTTATGTCACGAATTTCTCTGAAGTTTATTTCAATGCCTGCCAGTTGTGAAATGCTTGGCCAGATGGCTTCGGCACTGCTCCATGGTGTGCAGGCTTGCTCAATCAGTCCCCGACTTTGCCGGAAATCTTTTTTCAGTATGGGTGTCTGTTCATACAGTTTTTTGCTTTCAGCCTGCCACAACGCCAAGCCTTCTTTATGAAAAGGCTTGTCACCAAAACCGATACAGGCACGCTCAGGTGTCAGAAATGCTTTTACGTCAGCGCGCCAGCGCATGCTGGTGCAGGCTAGGGCAAACAGGCTACGATCAAATAGCGCGGTGTGAGGCAGCTGCTGAAAAATATGGAATTTTAAGTCGCTCGGCAGTTCGTGCATGAGCGCCGGCTCAGCGGTGCTGGACATGGTTGTTGTGTCTGTGCTGCTTGTAGCAGCAGTCGTGGTGCTGGTCAGAGTGTAAGAAGTAGTGGTGGTCAGCACCGGTGTGCTGACTGTCGTGCCAGCGGCAGCGCGCCAGTCGCCAGCGTCTGTTGTGCGGCTGACTGTGGCCATGTTGGGCAGGTTGCACATTGAACTGTTGGATGGGTCGCTGGCCGGTTCGGGCCAGCTGATGCGGTTGTTACTGTCGTTGCTGCTGTTGTTGGCGGCGTTGATCATGATGCGCTACTCCTGAGGCGTTGCATGGCGAATGGGTGAAGGGTCAAAGACGGGCTTTTATGCGCAGCTGGTGACGCTCAGAGTTTTTCTGCTTCTGCCTCTCTGCGAAAGCTGTTCATGTACATATCTCGCATACTTGGAAATTGACTGATGCCGCTGGTTACCCCATCAACCTGAATGATATAGGGGTGCTCCAAATCATTCTGGTCATAGTCAGCTTTGGTTTTGGCAATCAATTCAAGCGCTTTTTCCAGGGCAGAAAAAATTATCTTGTTTTCCTGCCCATATTGATTGCCTTGTAATCGCAAGGCCGTCAGCACCGTGTTGGTATGGACTGCGCCAGTCGAATCCGTTGTTGCGACTGCGTTGATCAAGGCAAGGGCAGCGTTTTGGGTTAGATGGTTTTTTCGCAAATCCAGATGCCGCAGGCAGGGGTTAGTCGCCAGCGGTTCGCTCAACGCTATCGCAGTTTCATCATTGAGGTCGATGGATTTCAGGTACAGATGTGTCAACGGGGAAGGGGTATGAAGCAACTCGACGATGCATGGGCTGATTTGATTGCTGTGGCAAAGCGTATTGCCGCTTAAGTCAAGCTGAACAATGCAGGGATTCGCTTTCATGATCATGATTAACTGCTGCACATCGTCCGGCCCCAAATTATTATGGGTAGCCTCCAGCACCACTCTGCATCCTCCCGGAATGGTCGACAAGACTGGCAAAACTACTTTCATAAAATTATTGCGTGCCATTCCGCTGGCGCTGAGTTTGATGGTCTGATCATTGAGCTTGTCTACTATGCTCATGATCTTGGATGCATCACGAATATCTCTGAAATTAATTTCAATGCCTGACAAATCCGAAACGGCTAGCCATAGATCATCGGCACTGAGTTGGTCGTGGCAGGCTAGCCGGATAGGCTGTCGACTTTGCTCGAAATCCTGGCGCAGTTGCGGCGTCTGATCGTGGAGTTTTTTGCCTTCGGCCTGCCACAACTCAAGGGCTTCTTTACGCAATACCTTGCCGCCAAAACCGATGCAGGCACGCTCGGTCGTCAGAAATTTTTTCACTTCAGCGCGCCAGCCAGTACTCGTGCAGGCCAACGCAAACAGGCTGCGATCAAAGAGTGCGGTGTGAGGCAGCTGCTGAAAAATATGAAATTTTATTTCGCTCGGCAATTGGTTCATCAGTGCTGGCTCAACAGGTATTGCAGCAGGATTCAATGCCCGATTTCTGAGGGTGATGATGGTTGACCACTCCTTTTCCATTTCGGTCATGCTGAATGGCGCGCGTGCTGTCCGGCTGGTGCTAGTTGTTGTTTGTGTGTTTGTCGTCGTTGTGGTGAGAGTGGTTAGTGTGGATGAGGTGGTGGTTGTCAGCACTGACGTGCTGATTGTTGTGCCAACGGCAGTGCGCCAGTCACGGTGGTCTGCTGTGCGCTCAACGCAGGTCATGCGGGTCGTGCTTTGCTGGGGTGTTTGTATCGAGCTGTTGGATCGCTCGCTGGCCTGAGAGGGCTGAATAGTCCGGTTGTTGCTATCGTGACTTGTCGCGTTGATCATGTTGGTGAACTCCTGTGTTTGGATTGCGAATGTAAGGACGGGCACAGAATGGCCTGACCTTACGCTGGCAACTTGGAAACAGAGTGTCCCGCGGAGTTCCTTTTGTAAAAGCAAAAAGCCAGTCGATGACTGGCTTTTTGCAGGTACTGCGTTAAATTGTATGCAGAACTATTTTGCGCTGTCGTTCAAGCCACCGCCCAGCGAGCGATACAAGTCAACTGCATTGGTCAGTCGCAGCAGTCGTGTTTGCAGCAGCTGCTGTTCTGCAGCGAACAGTTCGCGTTCTGCATCCAGCACTTCCAGGTAGTTGGCAATCCCGTTCTGATAACGTGCCTGTGCCAGCGCCAGTCTGTCGGCTTGTGATTTTTGCACCGCTTGTTGCGCGGTCACTTCTTCATCAATGGTGGCGCGGGCAGCAAGTGCGTCAGCCACTTCACGGAAAGCGATCTGAATGGTTTTTTCATAATCGGCCACGGCGATATTGGTGCGCACTTGCGCCAGACTCAGATTGGCCTTGTTACGACCGGCATCAAAAATCGGCAAGATCAGTTGCGGTGCAAAGCTCCAGGTACGCGCACTGCCGGCAAACAGATCCGACAAATTGTCGCTGGCCAGACCCACGCCGGAAGTCAGTGAAATGCGCGGGAAGAAGGCGGCCCGGGCTGCGGCGATGTTGGCCTGATTAGCACGCAATTTTTGTTCGGCGCTGCGGATGTCGGGACGATGCGCGATCAGGTCCGAAGGCAGGCCGGCCGCAATGTCGGCCACGATGTTTTGTGCTGACAGGGTGGCACTGGCGTCCGGCAATTTGCCTGCAGCGCCGACTAATAGTGCCAAGGCATTGCTGGCTTGTGCGTGCTGACGACGGGCAGCCAGCAAGGCCGCACGGGCCGACTGCACCAGCGTGTCGCTCTGGCGTAGTTCCAGCGCATTGGTAATGCCGGCGTCGAAGCGTTTTTTGACCAGATCAAACGAGGTTTCCCGTGCCTGCAATGTGCGGCTGGCAAGCAAGCTTTGCTCGGCCAGCGCGCGCTCATTCAACCAGGCTTTGGCGACTTCACCAACGAGTGAAATTTGTACCGCGCGTCGTGCTTCTTCGGTAGCCAGGTATTGCGCCAGTGCGGCATTGGACAGATTTTTAACGCGGCCAAAGAAATCCAGTTCAAACGAACTCAGGCTGGCACCAACCTGATAGGTGGTACTGTTTTTCATCGTACCCAGGACGAACTGGCGTGCACGGGTGGCGCTGCCAGTGGCGTTGAGGGTAGGCAGTTCATCGGCGCGCTGAATATTGAACAGTGCGCGGGCTTCTTCAATGCGCAGTGCGGCTGTTTTCAGATCACGATTATTTTCCAGTGCGCTTTGAATCACGGCTTGCAGTTCAGGATTCTGGAAAAAATCCCGCCAGCCTATGTCGGCGGCCGACTTGGCACCGGCCTTGGTAGCGGTTGGATAACTCTCCGGAATGGGTGCGTCCGGTTTGAAATATTTAGGTACGAACTGACAGCCAGTCAACAACACGACGGCTGAAATCAGTAAGGGCAGTGGGGTGCGTGTGAAATTCATTCTTTGCTCTCGGTCGAGTCCATGTGGGCAGCATATAGCTTGCGTTGTCTTTCACTGCCTTTGAACAAGCGGCGAACGACGACGAAAAAGATAGGTACAAAAAACACGGCCAGCAAGGTGGCCGCAATCATGCCGCCCATGACGCCGGTACCGATCGCGCGCTGGCTGGCTGAGCCGGCGCCGGTGGCAATCACCAGTGGCAGTACGCCCAGAATGAAGGCCAGCGAAGTCATGATGATGGGGCGGAAGCGCAGCTTGACCGCCGTCAGCGTCGCTTCAACCAGGTCCATGCCTTGCGCTTGCAAGTCTTTGGCGAACTCGATGATCAGAATCGCGTTCTTGGCTGACAAACCAATGATGGCAATCAGACCGACTTTGAAATACACATCGTTGGGCATGCCGCGCATGATGGTAAAGGACAGTGCGCCGAGTACACCAAGCGGCACTACCAGCAACACCGCCACCGGAATCGAGGTGCTCTCGTAGAGAGCAGCGAGCACCAGAAACACAGCCAGTAGCGACAAGCCAAACAGCGCGGCGGCAGCCGAACCGGCGGCTTTTTCTTCAAACGACTGGCCGGCCCATTCAAAGCTAATTCCTGTCGGCAGTTGCGCCACCAGACGTTCGACTTCGGCTAAGGCGTCACCGGAAGAGGCACCCGGTGCAGCATCGCCCTGCAGCTTCATTGCCGGATAGCCGTTGAAGCGCACCAGTTGAACAGGGCCGGTGATCCACTGGCTTTTCATGAAGGCCGAGAACGGCACCATATTGCCCTGGGCGCTGCGGGCATAGAGCTTGTCGAGGTCTTCCGGCATCAGGCGTTTTTCCGGATCGGCTTGCAAAATCACGCGCTGCTGGCGACCCAGATTCGGGAAGTCGTTGATATACGAAGAGCCGAAGGTGGAGGCCAGCGTGGCATTGATTTCTGCCAGTGGAATGCCGAGCGCATTGGCTTTGTCGCGGTCAATGTCGAGTCGCAGCTGTGGCGAGTCTTCCATGCCTTCGGGCCGCGCACTCTTGATGAATTTGCTCTTCGAGAGCATGCCCAACAATTGATTGCGTGCTGCCAGCAAGGCGTCATGGCCAACCCCGCTGCGGTCTTGCAGACGCAGCGAAAAGCCGGTGGCATTGCCAAGTTCGCGAATCGCCGGCGGGTTCACGGTAAAGACGATGGCGTCACGAATCGTACCCATCAACATCAGCGCTTTGGTCGCCATGCCTTCCGAACTCAGTTCCGGCGTTTTGCGTTCGTCCCAGTCTTTCAGCGGCACAAACAACAGGCCGCCATTCTGACCGTTACCGGAGAAGCTGTAACCGGTGACTGACACCACACCGGCAGCACCGGGTTGTTTGAGGAAGTACTGTTCTGCCTGCTCCATCACGGTCAGTGTGCGGCCGGCGCTGGCACCGGGCGGCAATTGCACGTTGGCCAGCAGGTAGCCCTGATCTTCGGACGGCAAAAATGAGGTGGGCATGCGTTGCACCATCCACACCACGCACAGAATGATGACGCCATACAGCACCATGTAACGCCCGGTTTTCTTGAGCATTTTGGTGACGGTGTTTTGATAACCACTGGCGGTGCGGCGGAACAAGCGGTTAAACGCGCCGAAGAAGCCCTTGCGTTCGTGATGTGCCGGGTCAATCGGTTTCAATAATGTTGCGCACAGTGCCGGCGTCAGTGTCAGTGCCATGATGGCAGAGAACACCATGGCCGAAACCATAGACAGTGAAAACTGGCGATAGATCGCGCCCACCGAGCCGCTGAAAAAGGCCATAGGGATGAACACCGCAATCAGTACCAGCGTAATGCCGACAATGGCACCGGTAATTTGCTTCATCGCCTTGATGGTGGCTTCACGTGGCGGCAAGCCTTCTTCGCTCATGATGCGTTCGACGTTTTCCACCACCACGATGGCATCATCGACCAGAATACCAATGGCCAGCACCATGCCAAACATGGTCAGCACATTGATGGAATAGCCAAACATCGACATGGTGGCGAAGGTGCCCATCAGCGCCACTGGCACGACGATGGCAGGAATCAGCGTATAGCGGATGTTTTGTAAAAAGATCAGCATCACCAAAAACACCAGCGCGACGGCTTCAAGCAGGGTCTTGATCACTTCTTCGATCGATATCTTGACGAACAGCGAGGTGTCGTAAGGAATCACATAGCTCATCCCGGCCGGGAAAAACTTGGACAGGTCTTCCATTTTTTTGCGTACCAGCGTCGCCGTTTCCAGCGCGTTCGCGGTTGGCGTGAGCTGGATACCGACGGCGGCAATCGGCTTGCCGTTCAGGCGTGCAGCAAAGCCATAAGCCTGACCGGCGACTTCGACGCGGCCGATGTCACGGATGCGCACGGTTGAGCCGTTCGGGTTGGCGCGCAAGACGATGTTGCCAAATTCTTCCGGGCTGCTGAGCTGACCGTTTACGACAATCGAAGTGGCAATACGCTGCGAACTCGGTGCAGGCAGGTCACCCAGAATACCGGCGGAAAACTGCGCGTTCTGCGCCTTGATGGCGGCAGCTACATCGGTGGGGGTGAGCTTGTAGCCCATCAGTTTGTTGGGGTCGATCCAGATACGCATCGCGCGTTCGGTGCCAAACAACTGCACCACACCCACGCCGGGTATGCGTTTGAGTTCATTGATGACATTGCGCGCCAGATAGTCGCCCAGTGCAATCGGGCTGTGCTGGCCATTGGTCGAAATCAGATTGGCAAACATCAGCAAATTGCTGCGTGAACGCGTCACCGTCACACCCTGCTGCACCACGGCTTGCGGCAGGCGCGCCTCGATGCGCTTCAAGCGGTTTTGCACATCGACAGCAGCCAGTTCAGGGTTGGTGCCGGTCTTGAAGGTGACTGAAATCTGCGCCTGACCATCGGAGGCACTTTGCGACTCAATGTATTGCAGATTTTCAGCGCCATTCATTTCCTGCTCGATCAGGCTGGTGACGCTTTCGTCAACAGTCTGCGCCGACGCGCCAGGGTAGGTGGCACCAACGATGATGGTAGGCGGCGCGATCTGCGGATATTGCGAGATCGGCAAATTGGGAATAGCCAGCACACCGGCCAACAGAATGAATAGCGCGATCACCCAGGCAAAAACCGGGCGATCGATAAAAAACTTTGCCATGAGATGCTTTCTTAGTTTTTCTGTTGTTCAGCAGGAGCTGGCGCTGGCGCATCGGGACGCTGCCATGGCGAAGGCTTGACGGTCGAACCCGGTTTGGCTTTTTGCAGGCCTTCAACGATGACGGTGTCGCCCGCTTTGAGGCCATCGTTGATGATCCAGTTGGTGCCATAGGCGCCGCCGGTTTTAACCGGACGCGGAACCACTTTACCTTCTGCGTCAACGGTCATGACCATCGATCCATCGGCAGTACGCATGACTGCTTGTTGCGGCACGGTGATGGTGCCGGGACGCACACCTTGTTCGATGCGTACGCGCACATAGGTGCCTGGCAAGAGACTGCGTTGCGGATTCGGGAACTGCGCACGTACGGTTACGGTACCTGAGCTTGGGTCTACCGTTACATCAGAAAACAGCAGCTGGCCGGGCTGGTTGTAGAGCTGGCCGTCTTCCATCACCAGCGTCAGCTTGGCTTTGACTTTGCTGCCACTGCCTTGCGCCATCGCCTGGCGCAGGCGCTGCATTTCAACGCTGGATTGCACCAGCGAGACATACACGGAATCGAGTTGCTGAATCACGGCCAGACTGGTGGCATCAACCTGACCGACCAATGCGCCTTCGGTGACTAAGGCGCGGCCAATGCGGCCAGAGATGGGTGCGGTGACTGTGGCATACGACAGATTAAGACGTGCTGCATCAAGTCCGGCACGGGCTGAGGCGACATCGGCTACGGCCAGTTTCTGGCTGCTTTGCAGGTCGTCGAATTCTTGCTTGCTGACTGCATTGCTCTCAACTAAAGCACGGTAACGGTTGAGCTTGGTGTTGACCTGACCCAGGTTGGCTTCGGATTTGGCCAGCGCCGCTTCGGCGCTGTTGTAGGCCGCTTGCAGCGGGGCCGGGTCAATCCGGTACAAGACTTGTCCGGCACGCACTTCGCTGCCTTCAGCAAAGACCCGCTGTTGCACGATGCCGGCAATCCGCGCCCGCACTTCAGCGATGCGGGTGGCTTCGATGCGGCCGGGGAGTTCAGTGATGATGGCGACTTGTTCCGGTGCCACGGCAATCACCCCGACTGACGCGGGCGGTGGCGCACCAGCGCCGGGCCCTGCAGGTTTTTTATCGCCGCAGCCAGCCAGCAGCGACAGCAATACGCCAGAGATCAAAAAACGCGTACCGAAATATTGAGAGTTCATGAATGTGTCGCACCAAAAAAAAGTCTGCCGGCGCAGCGTGTCATGAAGACGACGTTACCGGCAGAGCGTTAACCTGCTTTAATCAATCGCGAGTATAGCCAGTAATTGCTGGCTGGCGATTGTGTTGCTGAACTTTTCTCGCCCTGCTTTTGCAGGCGTTAAGCGGGACTTTGTCTGTGCTTAATTATGGCGTGGCCAATAAGGCATTAAGCTGGCCCAGATCGGCTTCAGCTAGGCTGCCGGCAGCGGCTTTGAGTTTTAATCCGTTGACCAGTGTGTCGTAACGGGCTTTGGCCAGATCGCGACGGGTGGAAAACAATTGCTGCTGCGCGTTGAGCACGTCGATATTGATGCGTACGCCAACGTCATAGCCCAGACGGTTCGATTCCAGTGCCGATTTGCTGGAGACTTCAGCCGCTTCCAGTGCGCGCACTTGAGACAAACCACTTTGCACGCTGAGAAAAGCGGTGCGGGCGCTTTGGGTCGCATTACGCTTCGCTGTTTCCAGATCGGTACGGGCTTTTTCTTTCAATGCCACCGCTTCACGTACTTTACTGTCGGTGCTGAAACCGGCAAACAGTGGCAGATTGAATTGCACACCTAGTGAGGTACTTTCATTGGTAATGATTTGCGATAAAAATGCGCTTTGACTTTGTCCGCGGCTGGCAACGAAATCCAGCGTAGGCAAGTGTCCGGCACGGTTGCGGCTGATATCGAGTTTGGCCAGTTCAAAGCTGGCACGCTGACCGACTACTGTGAAATTATTGTTTTCGGCGCTTTGCAGCCAGGGGTCAACCGTGACCGGCTCTGGCGCACTTAAGGTGACGCCGGTTTTCAGGCCGGACAATTCTTCCGGAAATTTTCCGGTGACCTGAGCCAGTGCATTACGCTTGATTGCCAGATCATTGCCGGCTGCGATTTCCTGCGCCAGGATCAGGTCATAGCGAGCTTGCGCTTCATGGGTGTCGGTAATGGTGGCGGTGCCGACTTCGAAATTACGCTTGGCTGATTCGAGTTGTTCAACAGTTGCCGCTTTTTGTGCCTGAATGAACAGGATCGTGTCTTGCGCACCCAGCACATCGAAGTAGGCCTGCGAGACACGCAGCAGCAGATCGCTTTGTGCCAGCGCGAATTGCACTTCGCTGACTTCAACTTGCAGTTTGCTTTGCTCGTAAACAGTCAGGTTGGCAGGACGGTAGAGCGGCTGGGACAGCTGCACCTGATAATTATTTGAATTGAAGTTTTTGTTGGTTGATGAGCCAGCACTGGTGGCGGTTGAATCAATTTTGTTATAACTGGCAGTCAGGCCAACGGTAGGCAGCAAACCGGCACGACCCTGCACCGATTTTTCTGCACCGGCTTCGCGCGCTGCACGGGCGCTGGCAAACTGGCTGTCGTAAATTTGCGCATCGTGATAAGCCTGCAGCAGATCAATGGCACTGGCATGCAAGCTCAGCAGGGCAGTCGCTACGAGTAGGGCTAGGTGAGTTCTTCGCATTCTTTTTCCCGTCAGTTGAATCAGATAAGTCAGTAGGTCGGCATACTGCCATCGACCTGCATTGCCCAGCCGTGAACGCCACCGGTCAGATTGGTGACGTGTTCAAAGCCGGCGCGTTCTAAAAATGCGGCCACCTGCATGCTGCGTGCGCCATGATGGCAAATACACACCACAGGCAAGCTGGGATCGAGTTCTTCCTGGCGCGCCGGGATGCTGGACATGGGAATTAACTGCGAACCCGCGATCTGGCAGGTGGCATATTCCCAGGGCTCACGCACATCAAGCAATAAGGGCTGCTCGCGGCTGCTGTCGGCCAGCCATTGCGCCAGTTCGGTCGGGCTCAGATGATGCATGGCTGACTTTGTGTGGTTAACATCAAAACTGAAAGCGTGAGGGCGCAGCGACATTGCGCAGGGGCTTGATGCTGGACTCAAACAAGGTCTGGGTATCCCACGCATCTTCTGCCATCCGCGTAATCAGGCAGGCCGACATGATGGGTGCGTTGCCGACGACGGCAAAAATGCGCCCGCCGATTTTAATCTGTTTCAGCAAAGCCTCGGGTAACACGGGCACTGAGCCGGACAGCACGATCACGTCGTAGGCCGCATCCTGACTTGCCCAGCCCAGGGCGCCATCAGCGTTGACGACAGTGACGTTATCAATGCCGTAAGCGGACAGGTTTTTGCTGGCCAGCGCACAGAGTTCAGCTTCAATTTCAACGGTGGTGACATGGCGCGCCCGCTGCGCCATCAGCGCGGCAAGGTAGCCCGAGCCTGCGCCGATTTCGAGCACGGTCTCATGTTTGGCAATCGCGGTTTCTTGCAGGATGCGGCCTTCAAACTTCGGCGACAGCATGTTCTCGCCGCAAGGCAGCGGGATTTCGCAGTCGAAAAAAGCCAGGTTGCGATAAGCCAGAGGCACAAATTCCTCGCGCCGTACATCGACTAAGGTTTGCAGCACATCGGTGTCGAGCACATCCCAGGTACGGATCTGCTGTTCAATCATATTGAAGCGGGCTTGTTCGAGGTTCATGGCGGCGTTAGTCATTAGGTCGGAGGCTAAAAAAAGCATTTTATCAAAGTGAGTCGTCATTTTTGGCTGCTACCAGCGCCATTGGCGCTGTGCCGCCTTCTTCTGTATCGGTATGGGTGCTGCCGAAGCGGCGTTTCAGCCACAGCGCAAAATCATCCAGCCAGGTGTAGATCACCGGCACCACCACCAAAGTCAGGATGGAGGAAGTAATAATGCCACCGATGACAGCCTGTCCCATTGGGGCACGTTCTTCCGAGCCTTCGGCCATGCCCAGCGCCAGCGGCACCATGCCGAACACCATGGCCAGCGTGGTCATCAGAATCGGCCGCAGCCGCACATGCGCAGCTTCCAGCAAGGCGGCATTGCGGGCTGCACCGGCTTTCCTCGCCTGATTGGCAAAGTCGACCAGCAAAATCGCATTTTTGGTGACCAGACCCATGAGCATCACAAAGCCGATAATCGAGAACAGGTTCAGGGTCGAGCGGAAAATCATCAGCGACAGAAAGACGCCGATCAGGGTCAGCGGCAGCGCCGACATGATGGCAATCGGCTGCAAGAAACTGCCGAATTGCGAGGCCAGAATCATGTAAATGAAAATCACCGCCAGCAGCAACGCCGAGATCGCATAGTTGAAGGACTCTTGCATGCTCTTGGCCGAGCCGCCCACTTGGTAGCGGTAGCCGGGAGGCCAGTTAATGCTGTCGAGCGCACGCTTGATGTCGGCATTGGCCTGACCGGCGGAGCGACCAATGACGTTGGCCGAGAGTTCGACTTCGCGGTTCAGGTCGCGCCGGTTGATTTGATTGGCACCGGTTGATGGCGTAATGCTGGCCACCTGACGCAGCGGCACCATGCGCGACGAGCCATCGCTATTGGTGAGCGTACTGACCAACATTAAACGCGACAGGTCTTGCACATTATTACGGTCACCCGGTGCTAAGCGCACATTGACATCATAATTTTCATCGTCACGGTCACGCCAGGTGCTCGCCGCTTCCCCAGCGAGCAAGGGCCGCAAGGCATTGCCGATCTGGGTCACGCCAATGCCGAGATCGGCAGCGACTTCGCGATGCGGCTCGACCCAAATGCTGGGTTTGTTGGCCTTCAGACTGGAATCAAGATCGACGACACCGGCAATGGCGCTGATTTTTGCATTGGCTTCGTCGGCCAGTTTGGCTAATTGTTTGAGGTCACTGCCCAGAATCGATAAACGGATTTGCTTGTTGTCGCCACCCACGCCATCGAGCGAGCCGACATGGGTGACGGTGACGCCGGCGAGCTGGTTGAGCGCCACGCGCAAGGCCTGATTCAGTTCTTTGGCGCTGCGATTGCGCTGGCTGCGCGGCAGCAGGCGTACAAAGGCGGTTGCATAGTTTTTGCCCTGCGCATTGCCGGTGTTAATGGTGGTGTAGACATCGACCACTTCCGGCAGCGCTCGCAAAATGGCTTCAGTTTGCCTGGCTTTGCTTTCGGTGAATTCCAGCGATGCGCCGACTGGTGTGTTGAAAATGATGCCGGTTTCGGAATAATCAGCTTGTGGCACGAATTCGGTACCGATCAAGCCTGCAGCGGGAATGGCCAGCCCGGCGAAAAAGGTGGCCACTGCCAATACCAGTGTCGCGACCCGATGGCGCAGCGACCAGCTGAGAGCGACCTGATAAAGCTTCGATAACCAGTTAACGAAATGCTCGAACTGCTCCAATACCCGGCCTATGCTGTTGGCATACCAGCCGCGACGCACGCCCTTGTTGCCGTGCACTGCCGGGTCGCGCCAGATCGAGGACAACATCGGGTCCAGCGTAAAGGATACGAACATCGAGATCAGCACGGCGGCTGTGACGGTAATGCCGAACTGGTGAAAGAAGCGACCGATGATGCCGCCCATGAAACCAACCGGCAAAAATACCGCCACAATCGAAAAGGTGGTGGCCAGCACAGCCAGACCGATTTCAGCCGTGCCTTCGAGTGCGGCGGTTTTGTGACTCTTGTAACGGCCATGGACCTTCATGCCGGCGTGACGGACGATGTTTTCACGCACCACGATGGCGTCATCGATCAGTAAGCCCACGCACAAGGACAAGGCCATCAGCGTAATGGTGTTGATGGTAAAGCCGAACAAGTCCATGAACAGAAAAGTGCCGATCAGGGCCACCGGCAAGGTCAGTCCGGTAATGACGGTCGAGCGCCAGGAGTTTAAAAACAGGAACACGATCAGGATGGTCAGCATCGCGCCTTCGATCAGCGTGCGGCGCACATTGTCGACGCCCACCCGAATGCGGCGCGAGCTGTCCTTGATGACGTCGAGTCTGACGCCGGGGTGCAAAGCGTCCAGCGTAGGTTGCAGTTCTTTAATCACGCGCAAGAGGCCGTCGGCAACGTCGATGGTGTTCTGACCCTGTGCCTTCAAAATATCCAGCGACAGCGTAGGCCGGCCATTAAACAAGGCCAGACTTTCCTGTTCCTGCTGGCTGTCGACCACATCGGCAATCTGACCCAGCAGGATTGATTCGTTACCGCGGCGGGCAACGACAATGCGGGCGAAATCTTCGGGGCGGGCAATCAGGCCTTTGACCTGCACCACCTTTTCACCCGACAAAGCGCGCACCGCGCCAGTTGGCAATTCCTGATTTTCATTGCGCACCGCATTAATTACCTGATCGACACCGATGCCCTGTGCTTCCATTTCGGCAGGCTTGACGTAGATTTGCACTTCCCGCTTGACGCCGCCGACCAGACTTACCGAGCCTACCCCGCGCACATTTTCCAGTCGCTTTTTAATCAGCTTGTCGGCAATCGTAGTCAGTTCGCGGGTGCTGTATTGGGTGCTGCCCGGCGCATTGGTGACTGCCACCGAGAAAATAGGGCGGTCGGCCGGATCGTAGCGGGTGATGCGCGACTCTTTGACTTCACGGCGGAACAGACTTTTGATCAGTGCGACTTTTTCGCGCACATCTTGCGCTGCCTGCGCCGGGTCAACGGTGAGTGCAAATTCGATAATGACCACCGACTGGCCTTCATAGGAACGGGAAGTCAGGCTGTTAATGCCGTTAATGGTGTTGACCGCTTCTTCCACCTTGCGCGTCACATCGGCTTCCACCGTTTCCGGTGCCGCGCCCGGGTATTCGGTTTGCACCACCACCACCGGAAAAGTCACGTCCGGAAATTGGTCCACCCGCAGGCGCTGATAAGAAAACAGACCGAGCACGACAAAGGCCACCATCATCATGGTGGCCAGTACTGGATTGCCTATACTGATTCGCGTAAACCACATACTGTTTGATCCGGTCCCAGTTATTTTGCAGCGGTAATGTGGACTTTGCTGCCGGTGCGCAAATTGCCCATATCGTTTTTAATTATTTGTGCGCCGCTAATAACGCCGGCTGTAATTTCAATGCGTGGTTCTTCGTCGCTTTTGCCTTCTACGCCAAGCGTCACGGGGTTTTTGACCAGCAGCCCGTTTTCGATTGCATACACATAGGCACCCTGACTGGTTTTATGCACTGCGCTGACAGGTAGCGCCAGTACATTCGCCTTACTGCGCAGCGTTAACTGGGCTTCGGCAAACATGCCCGAGCGCAGCTTGTTTTGCGGATTGGCGACCTGGATGTACACCAGTATCGAGCGTGAGCCACTTTGTGTGGCCGGATTGATGCGCACCACTCGCCCGCTAAACGATTCATCAAGCCCATCAACCTGCAGCCTGACCGTCTGGCCCAGCGCGACATTGCCGATTTCACTGGTTGGTACCACCGCTTCCATTTCGATTTTTTGCAGATTCAAAATGTCCAGCAAACGATTGTCAGGTGACACTTTTTCGCCGGGCTGCACACTGCGGCTGGCAATCATGCCGGAGATCGGCGCGCGAATGATGGTGTCGTTTAATAGTTTTTGCACAATATCGACGGCGCTGCGCGCAGCGTCGACATTGGCTTGCGCGACGGCGAACTGACTCTCGGCATTGTCAAAGGCATTGCGCGAGATAAAACCTTTTTCCAGCAACGCGCGATTGTTGTCGCGGGTTTTGGTGGCAATGTCGAGTTGCGCGCGACTGGCGTTCAGATTGCCGCGTGCCTGTTCGACCTTGGCCTGGTATTCGGTGCTGTCCATTTTGACGATGATCTGGCCGGCCTGAACCGATTCGCCTTCGCGCACCAGTATTTCCCTGATGTCCCCTGCCACCCGCGCTTTCACGCTGGCCTGATCCACTGCCTTGAGTGAACCTGACAAAGACAAGTTTTGGCTGAGTTCGGAAGGCACAACCGTGATCACTTCTTGCGGCAAAAATTCGATGGTCGTTGCCACTGGTGCAACGGGCACCGGCGCGAGCGGTTTTTTCGGTTTAAGCAGCAGGCTCAGTGCCCCAATAAGTACGAGGGCAACAACGAGCAAAATCCAGCGAAGACGTTTTTTTTGCATACTTAAACTAAAGAAGTTGAGGAAGGAGCAGGCGTTGCCTGCAAGCCGTGCGTAATCAGGTCAAGAAAACAATTCAGATAATCGGGCGCTGAAATCGCCTGCAAGCCGCACGAAGCAAATGAGTGTTTCCACATCATCAGCACGATGACGGGTGCAACGATCACCAGATTGGCGTGTGACGTATCAATAGGGCGAAACTCGCCGTTGCGAATGCCGCGCTCCAGCATGCGGATGATGAGTGCATTACTGCGCGAAATCACTTCCTCATGATAAAAGCGGGCAACGTCGGGGAAGTTTCCGGATTCTGCCATCATCAGCTTGGTGATGCCGGAGAGTTTGGTCTCCCCTATACGCTCCCACCAGCCGAGAATGAAATTGCGCAGCAGTTCGGTGCTGGTGCCTGTGAATTGCTCAATATAGGTCTCGGCCTCGGCCAGTACCGACACCAGATGTTCGCGCACCACGGCTTTGAACAACTCTTCCTTGTTCTCAAAATACAAATATAAAGTGCCTTTTGAGACGCCGGCACAGGCTGCCACATCATCAAGCCGGGTTGCCGCATAACCCCGTTGAACGAACAAATCCAGCGCAGCCGCCAGCAGCTCATGCGGACGAGCGTCTTTGCGGCGTTCCCAGCGGGGTTTGGTTTTCAGGTCGAGGGCGGGCATGAAATGTAAAAAATTACTAACTAACGAGTCAGTAATATAGGTGTTCACGACTTGCTGCGTCAAGCAAAGATGGTCGGTGAATGGACGAACTCAGTCCAGGTTGCCTGGCTAGGAACCGTTCGGCAACTTACTGTTACCCAAAAACAGTCATCCCTTCTCATTATCGAATAGCAAAGACTTGCTATTTGGCTTGCTAATCCCACCAGTCCTCACACTTTCCGTTGAAAGGTAAAACCATGAAGCCGGTCATTCCACCACTCAGTCGTGCAAATTCACAGGCCAATCTCGTCGATACGGAAGTACAAAAGAAGACCAGTGCCGAATCACAATCCAAATCTCAAACTTCTTCCGAAGAGGGTGATAAAACCTCAGCTGAGAAGACTGCAACGCCACAGCAATCGCCGCGCATTGTCCCGTCCTGGATCAGCAGCAAGTCCGAAGTGACCCAGTCCATGAGTGCCGCACCCAAGCCCGTACTGAAACTGAACCTGTCTGCTTTGCCAAGTACCCCGCCCATCGTTTCACCCAGAAAACCGCCTGTCGATTCGCCACCACCCTTACCAAACAGCAGCAGAAATGCTGGCAATGCCAGTCATTCAAGCAACTCAAGTAACTCAAGTAACTCCAGCAATCACAGTGCATGGACCACCACCACAACCAACACCACGGCGACCACCACGACGACTTCCACCAATTCGACAAGCACGACGACCAAAGTCGCTGCCGGTCGAACCAGTTATCTGCTGCCCGAACTGGCCAGTGGCAATAAGAAAACAATTCTTGATCCGACGCTGCTGGCCAAACAACTAATCGCTGGCGAGAGCCAGAATTACACCAGGCCATTAACCGGCAGCGCAGTTACAACCCTGTTGCGTCAGGCCATACCGATGAAAGAAAAATTGCCTGACGTTGTTGAGATTCCTGCGGATGAAAATGCGATAACGGTGTATCTGGAGCCGTTCATGAATCACTATTTCGACACCCCGGCGGTGAATGAAAAATTACAAGCCATCCAGCTTGGCTATGAGCAGAAACAGCCGGAAATACAAGCGATGTATGACAATGAAGGCGCACGTAATTTCAGCCGTTCTGACAAAGTAAAGACGGTGATGTTGCCAATTATTTCGCCGATTGTGAAATATATTTGTGGCGAAAAAAATAGTCTGGCTTCGTCCGGTTTGCCCAAGCCTGTACTTGAACTGATGCTGGCGGTTGATGAAGAAGTGCAAATATGGTTTGCAAAAAATGGCAACGGCAATGCAGAAGATTTGAAAACAGCACGGCAAAATGCGCTGAAGAGTTTTTTCGGTACCCGCTCTTTCATGGCCCGCTTCACACTGGATCTGGCGAAAGATAAAAATAAGCCTGATCGTTTTTACACACCTTTGGTCGGTTATTTAAATACCTACCTGAATGTGCAAATCGAAGACTTCGTTACTTCAATCATGCGTTGTACGCCGGAGCAGCGGGCACAAATTACGAAAGAGGCAAAAATCATTACCAGCCGTCCTATGCTCGCTGAAAAAGAACAAAAGGCGCTTGATGCCAATAAAGATCGCGTATTAAACAGGAAGCCCACCAAACTGATCAATCGCTTCAATGATGCCTTAGATATCAAGCCCAAGTCGGGCAATGAAGCGCCGACCTCGCCACGCAAACCCATACAGCGCAGAAAAACGCTGGAGGGCAAAATGCCAGGCTCGGAAAAAGACGAAGGGCTGGCCCCCCTGAGTTCGCCGCGCCGCCAATTACCGACTGATAAAACGCTGGACCCGGAATCAGCAAAAGCGACAGCACTGGCACGCAAAAGGAAAGCAACAGCAGGGGAGTATCTGAAACTGATCAAGCTTTCTCAGTATGAAGATTTTGCCGAAATGGGCAGCGTCATTCGGGAATTTTCTACCCATATTGTTGACGCTTCAAGGAAAGACTATCAGGACTTTAAAAAGTTTCCTGACATGGTCTTTTTAAACTTTATTGAAGCCTATATCGGCAGACAACGGATCTTTGGCAACGCGCCGTCAAATGGATTGCAAGCCTTGCAGGCCGACTTGCGTAAAAGAGCACAAATCATACCGCCTAATCCTTTTGCAGACGCACAGTAAAAACCCCGGGTAAACATTAATAATATTTGCTTACCAATCTATCCTGATGCCACTTGGCTAAAGCCAGTAAAATCAGAGTCCCTCTGATTTGCTGGCTTTTTTATGAACCTGTTGAAAAAATGGTGGCTGTGGAGCTTGCTTGTTTTGCTCGCCATAGGCGGCGGCCTTGGCTACAAATTCTGGGCGCAAAAAAATGCCGCGCCTATTTACCGTACTGTGAAGCTGGAAAAAGGCACGCTGACGGCCAGTGTTGCTGCCAGTGGCACCTTGCAGCCGGTAGTGTCTGTTCAGGTTGGCTCCCAGGTTTCCGGTCAGTTAAAGGAAGTGCTGGTGGACTTCAATAGTCTGGTCAAAAAAGGCCAGCTGATTGCGCGCATTGATCCCGAGACCTTTGAATACAAGCTCAGGCAGGCACAAGCCGATCTGGATGCGGCACGCTCGCAGGTGTTAACGCAGCAGGCAACCATTGCGGCACAACGTGCCAGCCAGTCTCAGGTTGAAGTCAGCCTGGCGGACGCGCGGCGTGATCTTGAACGCAAACTGCTATTGCAGGCCAAGCATTTTATTTCTGGCGCCGATGTCGATAAGGCGCAGGCAACCGTCAATGCACTGGCTGAGCAAGTCAAAGCGGCGCAGGCCCAGGTTGAGGTAGCGCGAGCCAATGCCGGCAATGTGGCGGCAGTGGTCAAGCAGCGCGAAGCGTCGCTGGCGCAGGCGCGCATTGACCTTGAACGAACGGGCATTCGTTCACCCATCACCGGCATCGTTATCAAGCGCAGTGTGGATAAAGGGCAGACTGTGGCCGCCAGCCTGCAGGCGCCCGAGCTTTTTATCATTGCCGAAAATTTGACTGACATGCGGGTAGACACCGCCATTGATGAATCCGAAGTCGGCAAAATAAAAATTGGCCAGCGTGCCAGTTTTACGGTCGATGCTTTCCCGGGTAAAGTGTTTGACGGCACCGTGCAGCAAGTGCGCAAAGCCGCAGTCAATGTGTCTAATGTGGTCACCTATCTGGTCGAAGTGTCGGCATCGAATCCCGATTTGCTTTTATTGCCAGGAATGACGGCCAATGTGCGTGTGGTGACGGAGGTGCGTGAAGGCGTGCTGAAAGTGCCGAATGCCGCCTTGCGCTTTCGGCCACCTAAAACCGAGCAGGACAAAAACACGGCAAGCAACAACGCTGGCAGCGCCGGCAGTAAACAGCAAGGCGCACGCAGCGGTGCTGCTGGCAAGGCTCGCTTGTATCGCCTTGAAGCCGGTGAGCTGGTCGCTTTCCCCGTCAAAATTGGTGCCAGCGATGGCTTGATGACCGAAGTCAGCGCCGATAATTTGTCTGAAGGCAGCGAGGTGGTCATTGGTACCAATGACGCTGGTGATAAACGCCGGCCGTCTGCAATGGGCGGCGGTCCCCGCATGTTTTGATAATGGTTTGATTGCCTGACATGACGATTTTGATTCAAACCAATGCGCTGACCAAGGATTATCAGATGGGTGACACCCATGTGCTGGCCCTGCGTGGTGTGTCTTTGCAAATTCATTCTGGTGAATTTGTCGCCATCATGGGCGCGTCGGGCTCGGGCAAGTCGACCTTCATGAATTTGCTTGGCTGTCTGGATTCGCCGAGTTCCGGCGACTATCTACTAGCGGGGGAGGCCGTGTCGGCCATGACGGGGGACGCATTAGCGGCGATTCGTAATCAGCGTATTGGTTTCGTTTTCCAGCAATTTAATTTATTGCCGCGCACCAGTGCGCAAGACAACGTCGAGTTACCGCTCTTGTATGCCGGCACGCCAGTGACTGAACGACATACGCGTGCGCTGGACAGCCTGCGCCAGGTGGGCTTGGCCGAGCGCGCACATCATCATCCGGCACAACTCTCGGGCGGGCAGCAGCAGCGTGTTGCCATTGCGCGCGCTTTGGTCAACCGGCCCGCATTGATTCTGGCCGATGAACCAACCGGCGCACTCGATTCCCGTACCAGCTTAGACATCATGGCTTTGCTGCAAAAACTCAATAAGAGCGGCATGACGATCGTGATGGTGACGCACGAACCGGATATTGCCGCGTTTGCTACACGCATCATCACCTTTCGCGATGGCCGTGTGATGAGCGATGCGGCCAATAAGGCAGACGATGCCTTAGTTCGGCTCGCTGCTTATCAAGAGGCGCAATCATGAATCTGCTGGCGACGTTGCGGGTGGCATGGAATGCGCTGCAAGTGAATTTGTTGCGCTCGATTCTGACCATGCTGGGCGTGATCATTGGCGTCGCGGCCGTCATTACCATGCTGGCCGTGGGCGCTGGTGCGGAAGCACGCATACAGTCGCAGATACAAAGTCTGGGCTCGAACCTGATGATCATCACCGCCGGCGCACGTACTGCCAGCGGTGTGCGACTGGCAACCGGCACCACAACCAGCCTGACTGAAGATGACTCGGCCGCAATTGCTCGCGACATACCGGAAGTGGAAGCCGCGGCGCCATCGAACCGGGGAGGAGCACAAGTGGTGGTTGGCAGCGCCAATTGGGCGACGCAAATTTATGGCATCACCCCGGATTATTTTGTGGTGCGTAACTGGAGCCTGCAAGCGGGGCGGATGTTTGAATCCGCCGAGTTGTCCGGCTCTGGCAAGGTGGCGCTGATAGGGCAGACTGTAGCCCGGGAATTATTTGGTGACATGGACCCGATGGATCAGACGGTGCGGATCAAGAACGTGCCCTTTACCATCATCGGTATTCTGAACAGCAAGGGTCAGAGCATGATGGGGCAGGATCAGGATGATGTGATCATGGTGCCGCTGTCGACGGCGCGTAACCGTTTGCTCGGCGCGACTCAAGGCAAGTTGCGACAAGTGAGCATGATTCAGATCAAGGTGCGCGAAGGTGTCAACATGGCCCAGGCAGAAGAGAAGGTGCGCGAACTGTTGCGCCAGCGGCTGCGGGCCTCCGGTGCGCAGGAAGATCCGTTTTCTGTGCTGAACCTGACAGAAATGCTGCAAACGCAGGAAGAAGCTTCACGCATCATGAGCATACTGCTGGCAGCGGTGGCATCGGTATCTTTGCTGGTTGGCGGTATCGGCATCATGAACATCATGCTGGTGTCGGTAACAGAGCGCACCCGTGAAATTGGTTTGCGCATGGCTGTGGGCGCACGCAGTGGCGACATCCTGACGCAATTTCTGGTGGAGGCGATTACGCTGTCCATGTCTGGCGGCGTGATCGGGATTGCCATTGGTGCGGCTGGTTCATGGATGGTGGCAGCCTTTGCCGGCTGGGATACAAAAATGTCACCGGAATCGATTGTGCTGGCGGTAGGTTTTTCCGCGGCGATTGGTATTTTCTTTGGCTATTACCCGGCCCGCAAGGCAGCGCGCCTGTTGCCGATTCAAGCACTGCGTTATGAGTGAGGTGGCGTGCCGCAGCGGCTGCGCGGCTTGTTGTATCGCCCCTTCGATTTCATCGGCCATCCCCGGTATGCCAGACGGCAAACCTGCTGGAGTGCCTTGCATCCAATTAGGTGAGGATTTGTCTTGTCGGATTTTTGGGCAAACACAGCGACCCGCAGTGTGCGCGAGCCTGAAACCTTCGGTGGAGATGTGCGGTGCTACTCGCGAGTATGCACTGCAGTTTCTTGGCAAACTGGAACGACTGACCGCCAGCTAAATTCAGCGCGGGTGCCATTGGCCTCGTGGTAAGCTTCGAGCCGGTAATTTCATGACGTTTTTTCTGTTGGCGCGCTTCAGTGTCATCCTAATCCAGCAAAAAAGTCACGCAGCACCACACTGAATAACCCGCTTATATTTTCATCACAGGCTTCGGCGCATCCCGCATGGAACTCACACTCATTGTAAAAATCATCATCATGGGCATCGTCGAAGGTTTGACGGAATTTTTGCCCATTTCTTCGACTGGCCACCTGATTCTTGCCGGCAGTTTGCTCGATTTCACCGGCGACAAAGTCAAGCTCTTCGAGATCGTGATTCAGGCAGGTGCGATGCTGGCAGTGTGCTGGGAATATCGGGTGCGTATCGCCAGTGTGATGCGTGGATTTTTCAGTGAAGCTGCAGCGCGCAAATTTGTCGCCAATGTGTTGGTGGCCTTTTTGCCAGCGGTGGTGCTGGGTCTGGCTTTCGGTAAAGCCATCAAGGAGCACTTGTTTGCGCCCGTGCCGGTTGCAGCGGCTTTTATTGTCGGTGCGCTGATTATTTTGTGGGTTGAACGTCGCAATCGCTTGCGCCCTGTCGCAGCAAGGATTGACTCGGTGGACGACATGAGTCTGCTCGACGCTTTCAAGGTCGGCTGCGCGCAGTGTTTTGCTCTGATCCCCGGCACCAGTCGTTCCGGCGCCAGCATTATCGGTGCGATGGCATTTGGTTTGTCGCGCCGCGCCGCGACCGAGTTTTCCTTCTTTCTGGCCATTCCCACCTTGTTTGGCGCCATCCTCTATTCACTCTACAAAGAGCGTGCGCTGTTGTCGGCTGCAGATTTGCCTATGTTTGCTCTGGGTGGCATAGCGGCCTTTATTTCTGCCTTTTTTTGCGTGCGCTGGCTGTTGCGTTATATCAGCACGCATGACTTCAGCATCTTTGCCTGGTACCGCATTGTCTTTGGTGTGTTTATTTTGATGAGCGCCTGGTCGGGCTGGATAGTCTGGGCTCAATAATTAACATGAAGGATGACACGCGCAGTCGTGCGCTACAGGTATTACAGAGCGTATTCGGTTATCCGGTTTTTCGCGGTGAACAGGCCGAGATCATTGATCTGATCGCGCAGGGCGGTGACGCACTGGTACTGATGCCAACCGGTGGCGGCAAATCTTTGTGTTACCAGATTCCCTCGCTGATACGCGATGGCTGTGGTGTGGTGATTTCGCCTCTGATTGCTTTGATGCAGGATCAGGTAGATGCCTTGGCCGAGCTGGGTGTGCGTGCCGCCTTTCTGAATTCGACCCAAAGTTTTGATGAATCCATGCGCACCGAGCGTGCTTTACGCATGGGCGAGCTGGATTTGCTGTACGTTGCCCCCGAACGCTTGCTGACACCGCGCTGCCTTGAACTGCTGGAAGCGTCAAACATTGCCTTGTTTGCGATTGATGAAGCGCATTGTGTGGCGCAATGGGGGCATGACTTCCGGCCTGAATATATTCGTCTGTCTGTGTTGCATGAACGCTTCCCCGGCGTGCCACGCATTGCATTGACGGCGACTGCCGACTTTCAGACCCGGGCCGAAATTGCCGAACGTCTGCAATTGGGTAATGCCCGCCAGTTTGTTTCCTCTTTTGATCGGCCCAATATCCGCTATCAAATCGTTGAAAAAGAAAACGTCAGGCGCCAGCTGCTGGATTTCATTCAAAGCGAGCATGCTGGCGACGCCGGTATCGTTTACTGCCTGTCACGCAAAAAAGTCGAAGAGACTGCCGAATTTCTGAATGAAAGCGGCGTTCCCGCTCTGCCTTATCACGCCGGGATGGAACACGCGGTGCGCAGCCGCCATCAGTCACGGTTTTTGCGTGAGGACGGCATTGTCATGGTCGCTACGATTGCCTTTGGCATGGGCATTGATAAACCCGATGTGCGTTTCGTCGCCCATCTGGATTTACCGAAGAGCCTGGAAGGCTACTATCAGGAAACCGGCCGCGCCGGCCGTGATGGCACTGCGGCCAACGCCTGGATGGCCTATGGTTTGCAAGATGTGGTGCAGCAGCGCCGCATGATTGACGAGTCCGATGCTGATGATAATTTCAAACGCGTACAGAGTGCCAAGCTCGATGCCATGCTAGGCCTGTGTGAAACCCTGACTTGTCGCCGTGTGCGCTTGCTGGATTATTTCGGACAGCAATCTGCACCCTGCGGTAATTGCGATACCTGCATGAGTCCGCCGAGTGCGTTTGACGCGACTGAAGCGGTGCAAAAATTATTGTCGACCATTTATCGCGTTGGCCAGCGTTTTGGCGCCGGTCATGTACTCGATGTCTTGCGTGGCAGTGACTCGGAAAAAATCCGGCAATGGCGGCATCAGGATTTATCAACCTTTGGTATCGGTTCGGATAAAGCCGAAGCGGAGTGGCGCGCTATTTTGCGGCAGGTGATTGCCTTTGGTCTGGTGGATATAGACCATGAAAATTATGGCGCGTTAAAGCTCTCTGCGCAGGCGCGGGCGGTATTAAAAGGTGAGCAGCAGATTATGCTCAGACGCTACCTGAAACCGGTTAAATCTAAGCGCACGTCGGTTAAGCCTAAAGGCTTTACCGAGACCGATTTGTCGACAGAGCAGCAAAGCATCTTTGAACGTTTACGTTGGTGGCGGGTTGAAACGGCTCGTACACACAACGTGCCGGCCTATGTCATTTTTCATGATGCAAGCCTGCGTGAAATCGCCAAGGCCATGCCAGTGTCGCTCGATGCCTTGAGGCAGGTGTCAGGTGTCGGCGAGAAAAAGCTGGAAAGCTATGGCGAGCAGATCATTGCACTGGTAAACGACGTATCTGCTGCAGCCTGATGCGTCAGACGCTCATCTTTTTTTGAACACCAGATCCCACACACCGTGGCCCAATCGCAGGCCACGATTTTCAAACTTCGTAACAGGTCGGTAATCAGGCCGCATGGCATAGTCTTCTGCTGAATTGGCAAGTGCCGGCTCGGCGCTGAGTACGGCGAGCATTTGCTCCGCATAGTCTTGCCAGTCGGTTGCGCAATGGATGATGCCGCCAGTCTGCACGCGACTAACGAGCAATTTCACGAAATCAGCTTGGATCAGCCGGCGCTTATTGTGCCGCGCCTTGTGCCAGGGGTCGGGAAAGAAAATATGCACGCCCGCCAGTGAATCCGGCGCGATCATGTGCGTGATGATTTCAAATGCATCATGCTGAAACAGGCGCAGATTTGTTAACCCTTGCTGATCGATCAGTTTGAGCAGACTGCCAATGCCTGGTGTGTGGACTTCTACCCCGATAAAATTCTTTTCGGGCATGCGCTGCGCAATGTGCGCCGTGGTTTCACCCATGCCGGTGCCAATCTCAAGGATGGTTGGCGCATGACGGCCAAAGACTGCATCAAAATCGAGCGTGGTTTTGCTATAGGGCAGGCAAAAGCGCGGCCCCAGGGTGTCGATGGCTCTGGCCTGCGCATCCGACAGACGTCCAGCGCGCGTGACGAAACTTTTGATGCGGTGTTCTGTAGGGTCGTAGATGCCCGCTTTGGGCGTGGCGGATTTTGTGTCGGTCATGCTTTGCTTCAGAAAGGCCTTGGATTTCGGCAGAAATGGAGCGGGTGAAGGGAATCGAACCCTCGTATGAAGCTTGGGAAGCTGCCGTTCTACCATTGAACTACACCCGCCTAAATGCAGATTTTACCTGACACTGCGGTCGAATTATCAATTGGCAGAAAAGCGGCTGTGTTTTCTATGAGTATTTCAACAACTCGTTTGCTTTGATTGATATTGATGATCGAAGTCAGTAAGTTCTTGAATATGTATGGATATTTTTTTAAAAAATTAGGTAAATCCTTTAAAAACAAGGCTTTGAGAACATATTAAATTGCGCGGGATCTTTTTTTCGCTAATTGAATAGCTTTATATTGTTGCTTGTTTAATCGTTAATATTATCAATATGATTATTTTTTTTAGGCTTAAATTTAAGTATGCAAAATTACAAAAAAATAAACATGATTATTTAGCTTGCCCCATAGTGGGGAAGAGTTAAATTTATTCGACAATTTTTACAAAATATTGTTAAATTCATAGATAATATGTAAGTAGCATAATATTTTTGTTGCAATTTAGTCTATTAAATCAAAGTTAATTACAATCCGGAGGTGGTTAAATGCGTGTGTTGAAAACTGGGCTGGTGCCCGCAATGGCAATGCTTTTGATGGTTGGCGGCTGTGCAAGCTTGGACGAATTCAAAGCACTGCAAGCACGTGTTGATGCAGTCTCGACCAAAGCAGATGCAGCAACTGAAGTTGCTAACAAAGGCATCGCAGTGTCCGAGTCCGCTACCGTGACCGCTACCGACGCAACCAAAGAAGCTAAAGCTGCTACTGAGAAAGCTGCAACTGCAGAAGCTGCATCAGGCAAAGCTGTTGAAATCGCAGACAAAGCTGCACAAACTGCTAATGGCGCTGTTGAAACAGCAACCATTGCAACCCAAACTGCTGAAAAAAATGAGCTGACCCTTGGCGAAGCGCGTGAGTTGGCAGCAACTGCAACTCAAACTGCATCGAAAGCCGACATGCAAAGTCTGGAAGCCAAATCGTCTGCTGCAAAAGCACAGTCAGTTGCTTCAGAAATCCTGTCAAGTGCTCACGAAGCACGCGCAGTTGCTTATGACGCTAAGTCAATTGTGTACGAAATGAAAGCAGAAGCTGCTAAGCCAGTAGCCGCTGCTGAGTAATTAATTGTTTTAAATTTTAAGCCCGGATCATTTTTGATCCGGGCTTAATTTTTTTGTTCGTAATTTTTCTGTTTTAATTCCTGGCACTTTCCTTTATTTCTCTTCTTCGTCCGCAAATAGCCAATCCATATAGATTCCTAGTTTGCCTTCTATGATTGCAGCACTAAATGAGCCATGCGTGGCTGACTCAACCCATTCTCGGGGTGTGACAAAACCATTAAGTTCATAGCTCTTCAAAATATCCTGGTCGGTAGGGTCTGATTTGGACAACACACTCAAAATGCGTTGCATAGGGTAACCCTCAAGCTTAAAAAATTCGCTAGTGCTTGGTTTCGGTGTTTTGGAATCCGGTTTAAAGCCAGAGAAATTGAGCAGTCGCTTCAAGTTGAGCCGTTTCGCGTAACAGCACGCCGCATATCCACCCAGAGAAGTCCCAAGCCCATAAAGCTGTGTGAAACCAAAGCTGCGGGCAATGCTGTTGATTTGCTCGGCACTGGCGTCCAGGGTCAAACCTGGGAATCCATCGCCCGGGTCTAAATTCGGTCTGTTTCCGACGTAGAGCAAACCAACACCTAAGCGTGCAAGTTCATAATGAGCAATCGGTCTGGGTGTATTAAGCGAGTTATGTTTGGTGCCGAAACAGACTAATAAGCGGGTAGGTCGAACAGGGCCAGGTGGTATCCATAAATACAGATCCGGATTGCAGGCATGAAGCAATAGCTCACTTCGAGCCGGAAGATCAAGATCAACGAGACGTAATACTTCCCGATATTGCGGTGTCAAAACGCCAGAAAATGCCTCCAGGTGAGATTGCATCGCCTTGAGAAATAGCCCGGGTCCTAACGATAACAACAAAAATGCGATTTTTTGCAGCTGTTCACGCTTTACTGAGCGTCCTGCAGAAAGATTTGAAAAAACTTCGTTTACTGCTTGTACTTGGGGTGTTTTAGGCTGCATGAGTCTGGGCTGTTTTGACCACAAACTCAAAAAAATTCCAAACGCAGGGAAATCGCGCTTCAGCCGCCAGATGTTCAGGCTGGGATTAAAGGTCTTATTTTTAGATCCAAAAGAATAATAAAGTAGTTTTCCGTCTGGTTGAAATCCAAACAGGTGATGTTCTGCATGCATTCCAGCTCGCTTCGTTCTAATGGGTATTCAGTCGTTGGAAGCAAGAATGCCATCCATCAGTGCTGATAGGGTTGTGTCGGCATGGATGTTTTCCATATTGATTTGAAGGTCAAACCGGTCTTCTATTTCAATCGATAGCTGCATTAATTCAAGGGAATCCAGCTCCAGTTCGGCCAGCGTTCTATCGATGGCCTCTTCAACAGAAAATTGTAATTGGCATGTCTCAATAACGAGCGCAATTAGTGTCTGCTTGTTCGGTTTTACTGGCTGGTGCATGGAGTCTCTTTTGTGGTCAATAGAAAATCACGGGAGAATTTTAGACCGGAGGTATCAATAAGGTGGCGTTTTTTTTCAGGGAATTCCTGGAAAAAACTATCCGTGATCTTTAGAGAAATTGCACGGCCAGGGCACAAATGCGAACCAGATCCAAACTCCAGCCACCGTCTACGTTCGGCAGAGTGGTCATTTTTTTCGGCCTGATCGTGAGCAATAAACGGACAGATGCGAACCGATTGCCCTTTTGTTAATTTAAGTTCGTCGATCTGCACATCACTGACTACTTCTCTTGATAGTGCGCTAATGGGAGAAGCCTGACGCAACAGATTCTCACCGCGCCAAGGTTCATTGCTTGACGGTGGATTAATTAAGCCGAATAAAAAAGCGGAAAGTAGAGGTTCCCTTCCCATTACCACGACGGATGCGATCGGCCAGGCTTCCTCTTGATTACGGCCTGCCGCTAGCAAGCTTGATTTAATGGAATTGACCAGATTTTCGAGTTGTTGATCAAATGAACGCAATCCCTCTTCACGCGGAATAAGTTTGAGGATGCCAGTTGGCATGACTGGTAAGGTAAAGGTAGGGCAAGCGAGTTCTTTGGCCAGAATTTCGGTGAAAACGCAATTCAAATAGGTTTGGACGATTGCGGTAGCACTGCTCGTCTTATCACGGAAATAGCGTTCAAAGAATTGTCGCGTAAACGTTGCTAACCAATTATTGAGCGAGCGTTCAATCCGCTTATAGGGATCAATGAGAGTTTTTCTTGCCGTTCTGTGTTCTTCACCAGATAAAAATAACGGTGTTTTTCGAAAATAGGTGTCAATAGCTCCCAGCTCAGAAGCAGGTATGCGTGTTACTTGTTTCCAGAGACGGATAGGGTTGAATGGTACAAGCGCATTCGATTTCAATACAGCATACGATAATGCAGCGTTATAAATCAGTAAACTTGGCGCTTCATCATTGCCCAAATCGACCATGTTTTGCGACAAATCCAGATTGCCTGGTTTGTTCATGATTCCGCGTAAACGCAGTGTGATAGAGCTCATATCATTGCCAAAAAATTCATTGAATACCGAAATCAAATTACATCAAAACGGATTTTAAGTATTTTTTTATAAAAAAAGTTAAAAGATTAATTTAATGAATCAAAAAAAGATAACTTTGTGTGAATATATTTTGTAAAATCTATGTGCAAAAAAATAATTTTTTAACTTTTCAAAAAAACACTATGAACTTAAAAAAACACGCATTAGCTGTGATGCTGTCCGCGACCTTGCCCGGTCTAGTGATGGCAGAAGAAACAATCTCAGGTTTTGATGGTTTTGTTTCAGCAGGATATGGCAGAAATAGTATGAAAGCGGATGGCAGCAGTAGCGTTACCGAGAATATCGGTGATTTGCGTTTTTCCGGAGCCTATACCAGTCCAAGTGGCTTTGGTGGGCAAATTGATAATGTTTATACAAAACAGAAACTGGTTAGCCAATTGAATGTTGGTATTACCGATTTCGCCGGACATATTTATTTCCGCAATACAGATTTCCTGATTGGTGTAATTGGCCAAAGACGGACATTTGATTTTAGTGTAAGTACGGGTGATGCAAGTGCAGATCTAAGTGCAGATGCGTCCCTAGATTTGATCATTTCCGACCGAACTTTTCTGGGCCTTGAAGGCCAGGCATATTTCGGTGACCTCACTATCGCTGCGCAAGGTGGGCAACAAAAATTGACGTCGGCTGTATCCAAAGCGTCTACTGGTTCTAATCCAAGCGGAAGCTTCGCCAATGTTCAGGCACGTTACTTCCTCGATGAAAACTGGCGCCTTGATGGCACCTATAGCTACGGTAAGGTTGATTTCGTCGATAGCGCGATAAAATCAAATGGTATTGGTTTGGCTACCGAATATCGGTTTTCAGATAGTCCGTTTAGCGTGTTTGCCAGATACGACTACCTTGATAGCAGCGCAAATTCGACAAGTTTTAAAAACAATCGTGCCATGTTGGGTGTGAAATTCAATTTTGGCAAAGAAAGCCTGAAGCAACGTGATCGTTCGGGAGCAAGTTTGAATCCGGTCCCTGCAGATAATTCAATTATGGCTATTGCAAACGGTTTTTCCGGTTAATCGATAAACTTAGTGTTGATTAAGAGCCTCTGCGTTTCAGAGGCTCTTTTTTTATCGTCCGCAAGCAATTTTCCAAAGCGGCCCGGTAAATTCATTATTACTACTGAACTCCCACAACTCTGGTTCGCTAGTTTCGACCAATGGTGCACCTTTGGCAGAATCTTCAGCGTGCCAGCTTGCATAAATTTGACGCAAGGCCATTGATTCACAATCGAATTCGGTACGTACGCGCTGTGAGGTATAGGGCACGCGATTTACACTGCGCAAATACGGTGGCTTGTAATTAAATACGCGCCACATTTCTACCAAGTCGCCATTGCGCGCAATGTCGTCCATATCTACATACTGCGAAACCCCACGATCGGGTGATTGCCATATCAGTACCAGTTGTTCTGCCTGTGCCACAGTCGAGCAAGCCATGAGGCTGATGATGGAAATAATTTTTTTCAAAATAAGGCTCCTGTTATTGTTTTGAAAGCTGAGATTTTTTGACCATGCGACCAAGTTGCCAGAGCACTAAACCTGTCAATGCGAAGCCAAACTGCCCGGCTGCCAGCCACAACACGGAATGACTCAAAAAGGGTGCAACCACACCGGCCACGAATGCAGATAAAAGCGTCATCGTAAAGGATTGGCAGGAGGCGACTGTGCCGCGAATATGTGGAAATAAATCCAGCACCAAGAGTGTCAGTCCGGGCGCCACCATCGACATGCCCATCGTATATAAAAATAATGGCGCAACGGTCCACGGTAGCGCAGGTGGAAAGAACACGTGGTAGCCGACGTTGCACAGGCCCGAGATCATCAATAATCCAAAGCCTATCAATACTTGCAGTCCGCCTCCGGCACGCCCCGCCATCCGGTTAGCTGCAAGTGCACCAAGGAAGATGCCGGCAACGGAAGGGATGAACATCCAGCCGAACTGGTCAGCGCCCAAACCAAGATGCTGCGTGATCAGAACCGGTGCGGCAGCGACATACAAAAAAAGACCGGAAAAATTGAAGGCCACGGCACCGGCTTTTAACTGAAACAAGGGCGAGCTGAAAATTTCCCGGTAATTATGCCAAAGGGAGGCGGGATTAAAGTCAGTTCGCCGCGCAGGCGCCAGGGTTTCCGGTAGCTTGCGGTAGCAAATCCAAAGCAGCAGGCAGGTATAGACAAACAAACATAGAAAAATAGTGCGCCAGTTTGAAAGGATGACGATCCAGCCGCCGATGATGGGCGCAATGGCCGGTGAAATGGAAAATATCATCGTCACCAGTGACAACATGCGTTCTGCCTCGGCACCTTCAAACAAATCACGAATGATGGCCCGGCCAATGACCACGCCTGCACCGGCAGAAATGCCCTGCAGCATACGGAAGACCCACAGATATTCAACGCTATGGACAGCCGCACAGGCCAGCGAAGCGACGGCAAAGACGGCCAGCGAAACTAGGATGATGCTGCGTCGCCCGAAGGCATCGGATAAGGCGCCGTGCCACAGAATCATCACCGCGAAAGAAAACATATAGGCGGTCAGTGTCTGCTGCACTTCTAATGCGGTCGCACCTAAGCTGCGCTGAATGTCCGGAAAAGCTGGTAAATAGGTGTCCACCGAGAACGGCCCCAGCATCGCCAGAGCCGCCAGGATCAGTGCCAGTGCGCCGGCGCTTGCTGCGGCGACAGCAGGTCCGTGTCCGGCTGATTTCTTTTCAAAAATCATCATGTGGAATCAGACAAATCAGCAGCTTCAAAGTCCACCCATGCACAAGTATTTGATTTCAAGATATTCGTCGATACCGTACTTCGAGCCTTCACGCCCCAGACCGGATTGCTTGACGCCGCCAAAGGGTGCCACTTCGTTGGAGATGATGCCGGTATTGATACCCACCATGCCGTATTCCAGCTTTTCGGCAACGCGCCAGACGCGACCGATGTCACGTGAATAAAAATAACTGGCCAGTCCAAAATCGGTGTCATTGGCTGCTGCAATCACTTCTTCTTCGCTACGAAATTTGACCACCGCCGCCACCGGACCAAAGGTTTCTTCGCGCATGACTTTCATATCCGCGCTGACATGCGAGAGCACAGTTGGTTCATAAAACAAACCACCCAGCGCATGTGCCTTGCCGCCTGTTTCCAGTTTGGCGCCTTTGGCAAGCGCATCTGCCACATGGTCAGCAACCTTGGCAACGGCCTGCTCATCAATCAGCGGACCTTGTTGTACGCCTTCTGCATTACCGTTGCCGACTTTGATTTTTGCTGCGCCTGCAGCGAGCTTTGTGACAAAGGTGTCGTACACCGATTCATGCACATAAAAACGGTTAGTACAAACACAGGTCTGGCCGGCGTTGCGATATTTCGACGCCAGCGCACCTTCCACAGCGGCATCCAGATCGGCATCTTCAAACACGATGAAGGGCGCATGGCCACCGAGTTCGAGAGCCAGCTTTTTAATGGTCGGCGCGCTCTGCGCCATCAGAATCCGGCCCACTGGTGTTGAGCCTGTAAATGAAATATGCCGCACCACGCTGCTGCTGCACAAAACCTTGCCGACTTCAACAGAGCGTTCGCTATCAGCAGTAATGACATTAATGACGCCGGCCGGCAAACCGGCCCGGTGTGCCAGCTCGGCCAATGCCAGCGCTGAAAGCGGAGTTTGCTCGGCTGGCTTGATCACGATGGTGCAACCGGCAGCCAGTGCCGGTGCAATTTTGCGGGTAATCATCGCAATCGGGAAATTCCACGGCGTAATCGCTGCGCAAACACCAATCGGCTGCTTGAGCGTAACAATGCGGCGGTCAGTCCAAGGAGAGGCCATCACGTCGCCATTGACGCGCTTGGCTTCTTCAGCGAACCACTCGATAAAACTGGCGCCATAAATGACTTCACCCTTGGCTTCAGCAATAGGCTTGCCCTGTTCTGCTGTCATTAGCAGTGCCAGATCCTCAGCATTGGCAATGATCAGATCAAACCAGCGTCGCAAAACTGCTGCGCGTTCTTTGCCGGTTTTGGCAGCCCACAGCGGAAATGCCAACTGTGCAGCCCTAATCGCCTGTTGTGCTTCTTCAGCCCCCATATTGGGCACGCTCACTAGATGACTGCCATCGGCGGGATTGGTGACAGCAAAACGGGAAACAGAGTCGACCCATGCGCCATTGACATAAGCGTGAGTGCGCAAAAGGCTGGCGTCTTGCAGTGCAGGCAGGCCATGAAGCATGGTAGTCATAGGTGTCCCATCAAATTCGGAAGAGTCGACAGCATAGCGCAAGCGCCTTGGCATCGCAGGATTGTGCGTTTATTCGCCAGTTAGTCGGAACCATTTCTTTTTGAACAGTACAAAAAGCCGCAGTTGTCCGACGAAATCATTTTTTTCACTCACAGAAAAAATCATGACTGATCAAGAATTTTTAAGTCTTTGTACGGAAACCTCTCAATTACTCGAACTTGATGACGTCGACGTTCTCGGTAAAGCAGGCGAGGTAGTGATTGATGACATACGCATAGGCTTGTACTACATCGCTGAGACGGATGAGGTGATCAGCTGTTTTGTTGATGCAGGCTATCTGGACGATGCATTACGACCCGCTGCTTTCGAACACATGCTGGCCTTCAACCTCGAAATCAACGGCGCCAACGGAGAGTCATTAGGCTTTGATCGTAAAAGTGGACATTTGATTTTGAAAGCGACGATACGTCCGGAACTCGAATGTACGCCGGATCAACTGGCAGATTGGTTACGTGACTACGCAGAATTTACGCACAATTTAAGAGAAATACTAAGCGCTGCGGATGGCCAATTTGAGTTCAAGGAAATGATGCCCGGTGCTCTGGCCTGAATAAATTTATACAGCATTAATTTTTTAATATACCAAGGAGTCCATCATGCGAGCCGCATTCAAATCTCTTTTTTCCGCTATCTCTCATACCCCGCGAGAGAACAGAGTCAGAGAAAATCAACGCACAGCTCAACCAGAAAATACGGATGAGGGAACGCAGGTCACAAAAGAAATCTACGATAAGCGAGATAAACCGCTCACCCAAACAAGAAAACCCAAGACGCCAAACCGGCACAGTACAGTCAATTTAGTGCGGTCCACTTCGGATTCATCGCACTCGGATGAAACGGTACCTTCGTCCAAAAAAGTATCGACGCCGGTAACTTCTCGACCCAGACAAATTAAGCGACCCAAGGGATCGGGTAATCGTTCGGATGAAAAATCCACTACCTTTGCACATTCGGCACCCACAACACCAAGAAAATGGGAAACAGACTCGATGTCGTCGAGAAATGAGCCGGCGTCTTCGCCTTCTACGCCGCGTGGCGCTAATCAGAAAGTGCGCTTTAGCATGCCCACTGATACGGAAGAGATATCCAATGATTCGGATAACAAACCAGAAATCAAGGCCGAAAAGATTTTGTCGAGTTCAGGATCCTCTTCACATGATTCAGGGTCGGTAACAGCATCTCGTTCCCATACCCGACCAAGTTTCCGAAATTTCGCCAGAAGAGTAGAAAAAAAAATCAGTCATTTGAAATTACCAACTCTGACTTCAAACTCAAAATTAGAGTCGCCATCGACATCGCCACGCAAAAGTGCACGTAAAGATGCGTTGATGGAGATACCCGGAAAAGACCGATTCAAGTTTGCCGAGGAAGTAAGCCAGCTTCGGGCGAAGGAAGAATATAAAAAAAATTCAGAAGCAACAGAGAAATTCACCATTCCCGGAAAAATTATCGGATTTTTAAGTGATAAAGGGATTCCGTTTGATAGTGCTTTGATTGCAGCGCTGTCTAAAGATTCGGCAAATTATAAAAAACAGACTGTGGACCTGACTGACCCGCTTTATTCAACGCATATTAAAGCAGCTGCCAAGGCTTCATTTGAAGATAACTGGGGAAGTATTGAAGAAGAAGGGTCAGAGAATACGAGCAAGCAAGAGGGTTCGGAGAAATCTTCGAAAGCAGATAGCCCAAGAAAAACAGCCAAAGTCGTGGCTGTAAACAAATACAAAAGTTATGTTGAAAAGGATTTATTGCAGCCTATTTTTTTGCGTGATTTTGATCATTCAGACTATTATTTCTTACAATCTGATGGAAGCAAAAAGAAAATAACGTCGCTTGATGAGTTCATTCAGCTGACAACAAGTTATGAGATATCCGATATGCCGAAAATCGTCAGCAATATCGCGACGCAAAGCCTGGGTTTATTTTTAACGCATGCTGTTTTCCGTCGTCAGACGGAGGGCCCTAATAAAAATGCCTACAATTCTGCATTAAAATTTTCTGATGGCACTGACGTCACGCCAAATGGCGGAGCAGGTCTGGATATAAAAACAGAGTATGTCATTTCAAGAAGCGAGGAAGGCGACGTTATTCTGGACTACAAGAGAAATAGTTACAGCAATAAAACCATGCCTCTGTCAGCCAAGGCAGTCAATGGTACTCAAGACTTATACCAACTAAGAGATGACGCCTGTATTGAAATCAGCATCCGTGTGACGATCAGCCCAGACGGCACCTGGGCCATCGATGATCCTGAAATCGTCACTTACCACTATGAGCCGGCAGTGTAAGTGACTCCTCCTGGTTGATTAAGGCTGGCCTGGCCGGGATTCGCGCCGGTTCGAGCCAGCCACCATTTCGAAGCGAAATAATCTGCACTCAATGGCGCCGTTGAAAAACGGCGTTTTCTTTGACTCTTTCAAACGCAGCAGGCGAGGCAATCCCAAGTCTGCAGTAAACAACAGTACCTGCCAGCCGGCGAAACGGTTTTTCAGCGTGCTGCCGAAGGCGCTGAAAAATGCCACCGCCATGTCATCAACCGGCACCGTGCTGTCGCCACGCACACCAATACGTTCGCCGTAGGGCGGGTTGGTTAGCAGAACGCCGGGCACCTCGCTGGGTGGTTTGACTTCCTGCGCTTCGATCTGCTTCAAGGGAATCTCGAAGGGGATACCGGCCTGATTGAGGTTGTTGCGCGTCATGGTGACGGCGTCGCCAGAGATGTCGCTGCCAAAAATGGTGGGCGTGGTCGGAATAGGGCTGGGCTTGATGCTGGCCTTGATGGCTTGCCACTGCGCGGGTTTGAAACCATTGAATTTTTCAAACGCAAAAGTGCGGCGTGAGCCGGGCGGAATGCCCGCCAGCATTTGCGCGGCTTCAATAACGATGGTGCCGGAGCCGCACATCGGGTCCAGCAGCACCATGCCGGGTTTCCAGCCTGCGACACGCAATAAGCCCGCAGCCAGATTTTCGCGCAGCGGCGCGTCACCGGTTTCCAGGCGCCAGCCGCGTTTGAACAGCGCTTCACCGGAGGTGTCGAGGTAGAGTGTGAAATTGCGTGCATCCAGAAAGCCGACGATGCGCATGTCGGGTGTCTTGGTGTCTACCGAAGGACGTTCGCCGCAAATATCGCGGAAACGATCGCAAATGGCGTCCTTGATTTTCAGCGTCGTGAATTCCAGGCTTTTCAGCGGTGACTTGATCGCGGTGACATCGATGCGTATGGTGTGCTGGATGGCAAACCAGTTTTCCCAGGGCTGCGCCAGCGCCAGATCGTAAATATCGTTTTCATTGACATAGGCCTTTTGCGCCATGCGCATCAGCACCCGCGAGGCAATGCGCGAATGCAGATTCATTTGCATTGCGTCGCCCAGCGAGCCTGAGCAGTGCACGCCGCCAGGGACCTGGTTGTGCACTTGCAAAGTGCCGGTGATGGCCGCGATTTCGCCGAGTTCTTCAGCCAGTGCTGCTTCCATGCCGCGTGGGCAGGGACAAAAATACGAGTAAGACATGGAGAACCTTTTATCCGTTATAAAGCCTGACGATTCAGGCTCTTGCTAAGCGCTGGCTTGCAGCGCTTAATGCTGCATATAGTGCAGCATATAGTGCAGCATGTAGTGCAGAGTAAAAAAATTTAAGCGCTTAATGCACGTTCGACAAATTCCAGCCGGTCTTGTCCCCAGAAATTTTCGCCATCAATCCGATACCAGGGAATACCAAATACATTGGCGGCAATCGCTTCGTCGGTAAAGCGGGCGTAATCGGCCGCTACACCATCGGTCGCTGATGCGGCCAGTAATTGTTTGCCATTCAAATCGGCACTGTCGGCTAAAGCGATTAAGGTCTGATCGTCGGCGATGTTTTTTTCTTCTGCCCACACAGCACGACCAATGGCGCCAGCCAGTTTCAAAGCAGTGTCAGTGCCGTGTGCAAGCTGGGTGGCGATGATCAGTTTTGCTGCTGCGTCGCCAGAAACAGGGAAAAACGCCGGATGCAAATTGAGCGGCAATTGCCGGTAAGTGCTCCAGCGCTGCAATTCGGTCAGGCGATAGGCCTGACGTTGTGGCGGCCTTTGCGACACGGGCACGCCGCCGGAGACGCTGAATACTTTGACTGCATCAAAGGGCTTGAGCAGAACTTGCGCACGATGTTTGTCAACAATGGCGACGAACTCTTCATGACCAAGATAGGCATACGGTGACTGCGGTGCGATGAAGTATTCCACTGGCTTGGTCATAAGAATCCCAAAGAAAAACGGTGAATTAAAAAGGTTTGACGACGACTAATATGACAACAGCGAACATGGCCAGTACCGGCGCTTCATTGAACCAGCGATACCAGACATGGCTGCGGACGTTTTTGCCCAGTTCAAATTTTTTCAGCAGGCTGCCGCAGGCGTGATGATAGCCAATTAACAGCACGACCA